>JBBDVI010000042.1:0-9016 GCA_040903465.1 Flavobacteriaceae bacterium | reverse complement strand
ATTCCGTTTTTGGGGTGGAAGGTGCCCAGGCCAAAGTCAGCATAATTCATAAAACTGTAAAAAGCCGGTGTATTGGAGGCTTTGGCACCCAGAAACAGGACGGGAAATTCCAGTATGGCAACAAGGCGTTCGTTGTGAAATGCTTTCCTCACTTCCTTACTGATAGTACTAAAAAACTGCCCTATTTTCATCATCGTTGCGGGTGTGACGAGTTCTAAGGGAGAAACTCCGGGTCTGTAAACAAGGTCTTTGATGGCAATGTTGTAATTGTCTTGCGCTTCAGCAATAAACTTCTTAAGTTTGACGGAGCTGCCTTTTTCTTCTTCTTCAAAGGCCTGACATATTTTTTCTAACGTATCTTCAATGGTAATAAAATCACTCTTTCCAAAGTAAACGCTGTATGCGGGATTGAGCTTAATCAGCTCATAATAGTCTGAAGGTTTTTTGCTGAAATCAGCAAAAAAGCGTTCAAAAACATCGGGCATCCAATACCAGGTGGGTCCGATATCAAAGGTAAAGCCGTCTTTAGTAAATTGACGCGCCCTGCCACCGGTGGTGCTGTTCTTTTCATACATCGTGACGTTATGTCCTTCTTTTGCTAAATAAGAAGCTGCTGCCAAAGCAGAAAATCCCGAACCGATAATGAATATGTTTCTTTGCATACTTGTTTAACAAAAATATGTAATATTTAAACAAAAATGAATTTAACAAAAAAAATTAAGAATACTTTATCATTTAAAGCTTCTCAATGAGTTGAGAAATATTTTTAAAGACCTGTACATTTTCAGGAAGTTTAGCCTCTGACAGATGCGAAGCCTGACTTCCAAAAACCCATATTTTGTTATTGTTAATACAGACCGTTTTGTGCAATTCAGTTATAAAATAATCGATGGCTTCTATTTCAGGCTTTACTGTCAAATATGTGGTAAAGACAATATCGTTATGGTGGTTTAATAAATGGTGCAGATTTTCAGTGGGTATGTTATTGCCAAGATAGATTGTCTTATAGCCGTTGTTGAGCAATTCAAAGTTAGCATAAAGCAGGCCTATTTCATGAATTTCATCCATTGGCAGGAAAAGGACAAAAAGTTTGTTGTGTTTTGTGGCATCCCTGCGTGAGGCCATTTCAATTTCTACACTTATCTTTTGTTTGATAAGTTCTGAAATAAAGCGCTCGTGTGAAGGGTCGATAGTGCCGGTCTGCCACAAGAGTCCGATGTCATTTAAAAGCGGGATAAAGATGTGAAAAAAGATTTCCCTGAAGGAATACTGCTCTTTTAATCTGTCATAGGTGGTGTGAAATCTTTTGGGGTCAAAATGAAGCATGGAAGCTTTGAGTTCTGTGATTGCAAAACTTTCAGTACTGTCATAAAGCCCCGCCTGATGGATGAACTCGTGAACTTCACTTTCTTTTAACTTGGCAATTTTTGATATTTTGTGACCGTGGTTGTAGAGGTATGTGACATTGAGCAGTTTGGTAAGGTTGTCAATGTCATAGAGTCGAATGTTGGTATCAGTGCGTTCCGGTTCCAGGAGATTGTATCGTTTTTCCCAGATCCTGATGGTATGGGCTTTGATGCCGCTTAAGTTTTCCAGATCCTTAATGCTAAAAACCGTTTTTACACTCATAACTGTTTAATGTATGGTTAATTTTATTCAACCAAGTAAAAGTAGTAAAAGATATGCTAGAAATAAAAAAAGGAAAGAAATAAATAAAGTGCCCGAAGTGGGACTTGAACCCACACGCCCTAAAGGACACATGGCCCTCAACCATGCCTGTCTACCAATTCCAGCATCCGGGCGGATGTTTGTTTTACTGATTTTGAACCCAAAAAAGCAAAACATTCCGGAAAAAAAAAGTTAAGCGCAAGGCCTAACTTTTTTAGTGATCTGGCTGGGGCTCGAACCCAGGACCCTCTCCTTAAAAGGGAGATGCTCTACCAACTGAGCTACCAGATCAAAATTTCAATGCCTGCAAAGCATTTCTCTAATGCGGGTGCAAATATAGTATCATTATATTTATTAATCAAAGCAATTTTCAAATTAATTTAGGAAATTTTAAATCCGTATTTTTACCATCTTAACCCAGAGTATTTTATAATGAAAAACAAAGTCGTTTTGATGGGCTATATGGGCAGCGGAAAATCTGCTGTGGCCAAAGAATTAGCCAAAATCAACAACATTCTGATGATGGAAATAGATGTTTTTATAGCACAGGCTGAAAACAGTTCCATTGCGTCGGTTTTTAAAACAAAAGGAGAGTTGTATTTTAGAAAACTTGAGAGAAAATACCTGCTCGATATGCTGAACAATGATAGGCAGTTGATTTTGAGTCTTGGCGGTGGCACACCTTGTTATGGAAATAATATGGAGGTCATCAAAACCACCCCGCATACAAAATCAGTTTACCTTTCGGCAACTCCTGAAACTTTGACAGACAGATTGTTTGAAGAAAGGGGACACAGGCCGGTCATTGCACATATTGAAACCAAAGAAGCCCTCCTTGACTTTATTAGGAAACATTTGTTTGAACGTAGTTTTTATTACAATCAGGCTGACTTGGTGATTAAAACAGACGGTAAATCACTTAAGGAAATTGCAGAAGAAATCAGAGAAAAACTATTCTAGTACGGCACGGTCATTGTTTTTTTCGAAAATGACTTTTACACTCTCGTTCAAAGAGGTGGACAATGAAATGCCCTTAAAATCTGCTTTAACGGGAAATTGCTTATGGCTCCTGTCAATCAATACCACGGTTTTTATTCTCTTTAAAGGTGCCTGTAAAAAGAAATTTACACCATAAATCAACGTACTGCCGGAATGCAAAACATCATCAATTACCACAATGGATTTGTTTTGAAAATCCTCGGGTGCTATTTCTGAAGTGACACTGTTAATAGGTTGCTTTTTATCCATGGTGACTTTACACAACCTCACTTGTAAGGGTGAAATTTTTTCCAGCACTTTTTTGATTTTCCCGGCAAAAACATAACCGTTTTCATAAATTCCGGCCAGGAGCACCTCAGATTCGTCAGGGTTTGACTCATAGATTTGATAGGCAATCCTCCTGATGATATGCTGAATCTGGGTATGGTCTAAAATAACATCTGATTTGATTTCCATGGATTACTTTTTTTCAAAGATAATAAAGAGTTCGTTATCCATTCGCGGTGGGACGGAATTATAACAGCGTTCAAAAGTGTTCAGGTGAAAGTAAGGTTCAAAATAGCGTCTGTATTCTTCCTGGCTTCCGCCAAAAGGGGGTCCGTCATCCCGCAACGGGAAATCAAAAAGCAAGCCGGCAAGTTTTCCTTCGGGCTTTAAAAGGGTGTGCATCTTTTTCGCGTAAGCAGGCCTCAAAACAGGATCCAATGCGCAAAAAAAAGTTTGTTCAAGAATGAGGTCATACTTCTTCTCAAGGTCAAAAAAATCAGCCTGTATCAATTGCCCTGAAGGGAAAACGGGAACTCTTTTCTGAATGTTTTCAAGGGGTTGTATAGCGAGGTCAACCACATCCACATTTGCAAACCCTTGCTGAAAGAGGTACTGTGCTTCATAGCCATTGCCAGCTCCGGGAATGAGAATGGAAAGGTTTTTACTCTTTAATTGGTCAATATACCCCATAAGCGGTGGGGAAACCGACCCGAGATCCCAGCCGGTAGCATTCTGGGAATATCTGTCTTCCCAAAAGCTTTTGCCTAATTCCAATTTTCGTCAAAATTTAAATCGTCATAATCTTCAGGATCGAGCTCCATATCGTCAAGCCCTTCTTCCAAGTCGTCTGAAAGTTGCACGTCAAATCCCTGCTCGGGGGCCTCATCGGGCATAATTCCGTGAGCAAACATCAGGTTGGGATACAACACATCTGCTGTAGGCTCTGCAATATCAGCAAGCTCAATAAGAAAAGTCCACATATTGAGAAAATCATATACATAAATGAGCTTGGTCTGGTCTTTATCCAGCACGTCTTCGAGCAGGGTAGTACTCATCACCCTGTCTGAATCTTCCATGCCAAAAAGCGAAATCTCCTCATCCTGGTTCCATTCATCATCACTGGTGTAGAAAGAGGCCATTTCACTGCCGCCAAAGCCAAAGGCTTGTGTGATGGCATTGTGAAAGTCTTCCAGCGTGTCTTCCTGTGATATTTCAATATCCCGAAACACATCTTCATGGGCATCAAGGATTATTCTTAAGCGATAGATCATTGTTGTTTTTTTTGATTAATTAAATATAATAATTTTTACGACACGCCCCTAACGGCTGAATCGATGCAGTGTAAATGTCATGGCAGCCAGTAGGAAAAAGGCTCCTATTTGATGCAAAACCCCCAACCATAGTGGCACAGCATAAATCAGCGTGAACACACCCAGCACAAACTGCACACCCACAAGAATCAAAAGCCAGTTTAATCCGGCCTGCTGTTGCATGGTAATGGTGAGCTTGCGGGCTTTAAACCATAAAACGAGAATGAGGGCCACGACAATATATGCTAAATAGCGATGCACAAACTGAACCCCGCTTTTGCCCTCGATAAAGTTTTTCCAAACCGGGGACTGCTCCATAGTAACAGTCTCGTGAATGAGCTTACCGTCGTTCATAAGTGGCCATGTATTGTGGATAAATCCGGCATTGAGGCCCGCTACAAAAGCGCCCCAGATGATCTGTATGAGCAGGATAACCAGAGTGAACCGCAACAGGTTCCTGAAAGGAATATGGACGGGTTTTAGTTTAGGGTACATCAGGTTCAATGCCACCCAAAAGGTAAAGGCAAAGGTAATAAATGCCGTAAAAAGATGCAGGGCCAAACGGTAATGGCTCACATCAGGTTGGTCAACAAGACCACTCTTGACCATATACCATCCGAAAAATCCCTGTAAAGCTCCCAGTCCAAGCAGAATAAAACAGTTTTTCAGGGTTTCTTTATCAAGCTTTTTCTTAATCCAGAAATACAAGAAAGGTATGATGAATACAACGCCTAAAAGCCTTCCGAGCAAACGGTGAAACCATTCCCAGAAATAAATGGATTTATAATCTTCCAACGTGAAATTGTAATGAATATTGATTTTCTGATACTCAGGGAATTTTTTGTATTCTTCAAACGCAGCCTCCCATTGAGCCTCGTTAAGTGGTGGGACAACCTCAGTGACCAAATGCCAGTCAGTCATGGATAAGCCTGAGTTTGTGAGTCGTGTAATGCCGCCCACCAGCACCATAATAAAGATTAAAAAACACCCGGTAAACAACCAGATGATAACGGAACGGTTTGTTTTCATGGCAATTTTTTATTTTTTTGTAACCCTAAAGCTTCCGCTTTTTTGAACATATACTCTTTGGCAGCTTCATATTCATTGGGAATTTCCCCTTCAAGAATAGCCTCTTTTATAGCATCTTTAATGATTCCTATTTCACGGGAAGGCTTTAAGCCAAAGGTCTCCATGATTTCTTCACCGCTTACAGGCGGTTGGAAATTTCGCACCTGATCGCGCTCTTCTACCTCCACAATGCGTGCTCTCACCTTCTGGAAGTTCTTATGGTATCTCTTGAATTTATTCGGGTTTTTAGTAGTGATATCAGCTTCACACAGTGTCATTAAATCATCGATATGTTCACCGGCATCAAATACCAGTCTGCGCACGGCACTATCTGTTACATCTGCTGAAATGGCAATGGGGCGTGAACTCATTAACACCATTTTCTGGACAAACTTCATTTTGTCATTGAGGGGCATTCTCAACCGCTTAAAAAGCTTGTAAACCATTTTGGCACCCACAAACTCATGACCGTGAAAAGTCCAGCCAATTTTTTTATCAAAGCGTTTGGTAGGGGCTTTGCCTATGTCGTGAAGCAAGGCCGCCCAGCGAACCCATAAGTCGTCTGTTTGTTTGGAGATATTATCGACCACCTCCAGCGTATGCCAGAAGTTGTCTTTGTGTCGCTGCCCTTCTATTTCCTCAATGCCTTCCAGGGCGACAAGTTCAGGCAATATGAATTTCAAAAGACCTGTTTTGTGCAGGAGCTCAAAACCTTTTGAAGGGGTGTCACTAAGGAGTATTTTGTGGAGTTCATCTGTGATACGCTCGTTTGAAATAATCTTTATACGTTCCTTGTTGCGGGTAATAGCATCAAGGGATTCTTTTTCGATTTTAAAATGGAGTTGGGAAGCAAACCGAATGGCCCGCAGCATACGCAAAGGATCATCTGAATAAGTGATATCAGGATCCAGCGGTGTGCGGATAATTTTGTTTTCAAGATCTTCCACACCGTTAAAAGGGTCAAGCAGCTCCCCGAAATTGGAGGGGTGCAAACTCAGTGCGAGGGCATTGATGGTAAAATCCCTGCGGTTTTGATCGTCTTCCAAGGTACCATCCTCAACGGCGGGTTTTCTGCTGCCGCGGTCATAGGACTCTTTTCTGGCACCCACAAACTCCACCTCAAGATCAGCGGTTTTTAGCATCGCGGTTCCAAAGTTTTTAAAAACGGAAACTTTGGGCTTTTTGGGAAGAAGCTCTGATGTTTTTTCGGCAAGGTTAATGCCACTACCCACGGCAACGACATCGACGTCTTTGGGAGTGCCTCTGTCAAGCAAATAATCCCTTACAAAACCACCAATAACGTAAGTCTCCAGGTCAAGGGCTTGTGCGGCTTCTGAGAGTGTTTTAAAGATGGGATGCTTGAGGGCTTCTTTATGGTTTATATGTTGAATTTTTTTTGCCACGAATGCACGAATGTTTTATAAGACCAATCTTCGGTAATCTAATTTGTCTTGTTTGAAATTAACTAATAAAGCTAATCTGTTATGGGAAATTTTTAAGTAATTAATACATTGAGCAATATGGGAATCTGTAAACACTTCACAAGATTTTACTTCAAGAATTATTTGGTTAAATACTACAAAATCAGCATAAAACTTGTGCTTTAAAATAATGTCTTTGTATTTTACTATATATTCTTTCTCTCTTTCAAAAGGAATATTTAAGGCTTTAAATTCATATTCAAGAGCATCTTTATAAACAATTTCTGAAAAGCCGGCACCCAAATGATTATGAACGTCAAACAAAACACCTAATAGTGAATAACTTTCTTTTTTAAGAATTAGGTCAGACATAATCAATATTTACTCACCACAGATGCACTAATGTTTTTTAATAAGAGTGCCTGAGGTTTTTATTACTACGAATGAAAAAATATTTGTAAAAAGGATTTCATTTTCTGCAATCTATATAAAATTATTCGTGCATTAGTGGCTTATTTTTACATTCTTATAATCTGCACCTCCCCATCATTTTTTAAACGAATGATACTCGATGGTTTTGCACTTGCATTTTCGCTTTGCAAATTTACGACATAGTCAACGCCGTTCAAAATCTCGGGAGCTATTTCTGCGAAGTTTTTTGGTGCCGGAAATCCGCTGATATTTGCTGAGGTAGAAACCACCGGCTTGCGGAATTTTTTGACAAGATCAAAGGCAAACCCCTTTTTTACCACTCTGATACCTAACGAATTATCGCCTGCAATGAGGATTTCTGCAACCCCCACAGGATGGTCATAGATAATGGTGGTGGGTTTGTCTGCATATTCAATAATGTCATAAGCGGCATCAGGCACTTGCTCAACGTGCTTTTCCAACATACGCAAATCTGAAACCAGACATAACATTGACTTGCTTTCTTCCCGTTTTTTGAGTTGGTATATTTTTGAAACCGCAGCGGCGTTTGTGGCATCACATCCTATGCCCCAAATGGTGTCAGTGGGGTAGAGGATAATTCCGCCTTTTTTCAGTATGTTTAAGATATCTTCCATAATGCTATTCTTCAACTATTTTTTGCTTCAGTTTTAAGGATTTTGATAAGGGTGCTCCTTGTAACAAAATCAGAAACAATTTCCAGTATGCCGGCTTGAATAATGAAGTGAAAAAATACCGAACTGAAAAATGTACCAATAAAAGTTTGTAGTGAAACCACCCAAAATGCTTTTGAATATAATACAGAAGCGATATTTTTTGTTCGATTTTAATGAGGATATTTTTTTTAGTGCTTGCTCCTTTAAAATGAATGTATGTTAAGTCAGGCAGTAGGTATGTAGATTTGCCTAGTTGTTTCAAGAGTCTTCGGCATAAATCTGACTCTTCATAATATAAAAAGAGGTTGGTATCAAAACCGCCCACTTCATTAAAATTGTGTGCACTTACAAACATAAAGGATCCCTGAACATAATGCACTTGTGTGGGTTTGTCATAAAATCTCTTTCGGTTCAGGTATGTTTTTGGGAAGAATTTTTCCAGTAATGGCCTTCTGATAATTTCACGCTGGATACTTGAAAAATGATCAATGGTAACCCTGAAGTTTTTGTTTTCATCGAGCATTTGTGGTGATACAACAGCCACATGTGGATTTTGCTCCATGAATTTTTTAAGGTGCAAAAAACAGTTGGAGCTTTCCTGTAAGGTGTCATTGTTGAGAAAAGCATAATACTTACAGGGTGCTGCGTGTTGAACCCCCAACATATTGCCTGCACCAAAACCTATATTTTGTTTGCTTCTAACCAGTTTGACAAAGGGTTTGTCCAGCGTTTCGATAAAGCGTTTTAATTTCAGATAAGCATCTTTGTTTGAGGCGTTGTCAACAATTACAATCTCATAAGACAGCGTTTCTGTATGTGATGACAGGATGGACTCAATACAGGCTGTCGAATAATCTGTTGTATTGTAATTAATAAGTATGCAGCTTACGTCTATCATGATATTAGTATTGCTTTCCAGCGTTCAGCAATGTGTTTAGGTAAAAAATGTTTTGAAATTTTGATACACTCGGCTGCCTTTAGATTCGGTGAATCTTTCTTTTCAAGGATGTTTATAAGTGTCCTTTCCATCTGCCCTTCCTCAAAAAGATACCCGGTTCCTTCCGTAATAATTTCTTTGGGACCGGAATGGCTTGAGGAAACCGGAATCACGCCTTGTGACATACTTTCAATAATTACCAGCCCAAATAATTCTTCCCATTTGCTCGTTCTTTTGGAA
>JBBDVI010000041.1:0-9025 GCA_040903465.1 Flavobacteriaceae bacterium | reverse complement strand
GGATCGTTTCCAATCCCGAAAAATACGCTGTCAATTCAATATATCAATGAACTTCCCTTTGATTTCCCGCAGGGTAATTATTCTACTTTTTTAGCTCCAAAACCATATCTTATGTCTCAAAGCGGGTGCAAAGATAATACTCTTTTTAAACCCCACAATGTTTTTTGAAAAAAAATTAATCCCTCAAAAAATACCATCTTCAAAACCTCAATCCATCATCATATATCCTTCTCTAAAGCGGGTGCAAATATAAAACGGATTATTAAATTAACAACAAGAAAATATTAATTTTAATGAAAAATATTTAACTTATTTATATTCAGTTAATTATATAAGGTATTCTGTTTAAGAACATACTAAAAACAGGTATTCTTGTTCTTAGCGGCTGCAAATATATAACCGTTTTTAACAACTGCAAGCTTTTTTATGAAGTATTTTTAGACGGCATTTCTCATCACATCTTAAGCATTTGATTAGCTATGTTTTGGGTCTGGATATTTTTTAAAAAAATATTTCAAAAAATTCAATATTGCTACAAACTACCATTCTGTGTGCCTTCCGCCGGCAGGCTAAAAAACAAAATTCATAGCTTGGATCAAACAATGAAAAGTATACTATATATTGTTATTAATTAATGACTGATTATTGTTTTGCTTACCAAGAGGTATTATCTTTGCCTTTTAATTTTATATTCATTATTATACTATATGATTCAAATCACACTACCTGACGGAAATACAAAGTCTTATGAGAGCGGTGTCACACCTATGCATGTTGCAAAAGACATCAGTGAAGGTCTGGCACGCAATGTAGTTTCAGCATCCTTTAATGAGGAAACCGTTGAAGCTTCAACCTCTCTCACTAAAGATGGTAGTTTGATCCTCTATACATGGAATAACGACGAAGGCAAAAAAGCTTTCTGGCATTCTACCGCACACGTCCTGGCCCAGGCACTTGAAGAACTGTACCCGGGAATTAAATTGACCATAGGTCCGGCTATCAACAATGGGTTTTATTATGATGTCGATTTTGGAGAGCATTCCTTTTCAGATAAGGAGCTAAAAAAAGTGGAAGACAAAATGCTGGAACTCGCCCGTGGGAAATATGAATTCAGCATGCGCGAAGCTTCAAAAGAAGAAGCTTTGAATTATTATAAAAAACAAGGCAATGAATATAAGGTAGAACTTATAGAAAACCTGGAAGACGGAACGATTACTTTCTGCGACCACGCCAATTTTACAGATTTATGCCGCGGAGGTCACGTTCCCAATACAGGAATCATCAAAGCCGTAAAACTATTGAACGTCGCAGGCGCTTACTGGCGCGGGGATGAAAACAACAAACAGTTGACCCGCATTTATGGGGTTTCCTTTCCCAAACAGAAAGACCTGACCGAATATTTACAACTCCTTGAAGAGGCCAAAAAACGAGACCACAGAAAACTGGGCAAGGAGCTTGAGCTTTTTACCTTTTCACAAAAAGTGGGTCAGGGCCTGCCTTTATGGTTGCCCAAAGGAGCCGCTTTACGCGAAAGGCTTGAAAATTTTTTGAAAGCCGCACAAAAGAAAGCCGGTTATGAAATGGTTGTCACACCACACATTGGCCAAAAAGAATTGTATGTAACCTCCGGGCATTATGCCAAATATGGAGAAGACAGTTTTCAACCCATCCTCACTCCAAATGAAGGAGAAGAGTTTTTATTAAAACCGATGAATTGTCCGCATCACTGCGAAATATACAACTCAAAACCCTGGTCCTATAAAGACCTGCCCAAACGCTTTGCAGAATTCGGCACAGTATATCGCTATGAACAAAGTGGTGAATTGCACGGTTTAACGAGGGTTCGCGGCTTTACCCAAGATGATGCTCACATATTCTGTACAAACGACCAGCTGGATGATGAATTTAAAAAAGTTATTGACCTTGTATTGTATGTGTTTGGCTCGTTAGGATTTGAAAACTTTACGGCACAGGTTTCCATCAGGGATAAAGAGAAGGCAGAAAAGTATATCGGTTCTGATGAAAACTGGGAAAAAGCAGAACGTGCTATCATCAATGCTGCTACAGAAAAGAAATTGGATTTTGTGATTGAAAAGGGTGAAGCCGCCTTTTATGGGCCAAAGCTAGACTTTATGGTTAAAGACGCCTTGGGCAGAAGCTGGCAGCTTGGCACCATTCAGGTGGATTATAATTTACCTGAACGCTTTGAATTGACTTACAAAGGCAGCGACAACGAGCTTCACCGCCCGGTCATGATTCACCGTGCGCCTTTTGGTAGTATGGAGCGATTTGTAGCCATTTTACTGGAACACACCGGCGGCAATTTCCCGCTTTGGCTCATGCCCGAACAAGTTAGTATCCTGTCTTTGAGCGAGAAATTTGAGAAATACAGTAAAAAAGTTTTAAATTTGCTAGAAAATGACGAAATTCGCGCCCTCGCTGACAACAGGAGTGAGACCATAGGCAAGAAAATCAGGGATGCTGAAACGTCTAAGGTCCCGTATATGCTGATTGTAGGCGAGCAAGAAGAAAAAGACGGAACCGTTTCTGTGCGAAAACATGGAGAGGGGGATTTGGGTACAATGACCGTATCTGAGTTTATTGAAGTCATAAATAAAGAAATAAAAAGTACTATAGTAGAATTTAATGTTTAATTAAAAATTTTAAGCCATAGCAATTAGAAGAAAAAGAAGTCGGGGAACTGCACGAGTAATTAAAGAAGACCAGCACAATATCAATCAGAGGATTCGTGCTAAAGAAGTACGTCTTGTTGGTGATAATGTGGAAGTGGGTGTGTATCCCACTAGAAAAGCATTAGAGATGGCAGAAGAACAAGGTTTGGACCTTGTTGAAATATCTCCTAATGCAGAACCCCCTGTTTGTAAAATAATGGAATACTCCAAATATATTTACGAGCAGAAGAAAAGAGAAAAGGCACTAAAAGCTAAAGCATCCAAGGTAGTCATTAAAGAAATTCGTTTTGGTCCTCAAACTGATGATCACGATTATGAATTTAAAAAGCGGAATGCTGAAAAGTTCTTAAAAGACGGAGCCAAATTAAAAGCCTTTGTGTTTTTTAAAGGGCGTTCCATCATCTTTAAAGACCAAGGCGAAATTTTATTGCTTCGTTTGGCGCAAGACCTGGAAGAAGTAGGAAAAGTAGAACAATTACCAAAACTTGAAGGCAAGCGAATGATAATGTTCATCGCTCCTAAAAAGTCAAAATAAAAATACCTGAACACCATTTCATGTTGAAATGAGTTCAAAACAATAATGCGAAATAATTAATTAAAAACTAGGAACAGATGCCTAAAATGAAAACAAAATCCAGTGCCAAAAAGCGTTTCAAGCTTACAGGTACCGGTAAAATCAAAAGAAAGCATGCGTTTAAAAGTCACATCTTAACAAAGAAGTCTAAAAAACGTAAGCTTAGATTAACTCACGACACTTTGGTACACAAATCTGACGAGAGTAACGTAAAGTTAATGCTTCGTTTGAAGTAATAACTTTAACGGTTAAAAATCATTATTAACCATGGAGTCGGGCCCGCAAAGTTTCTGAAATAGTTTTAGAACGCCTGCTACAAAAAATAAATAAAAATATGCCAAGATCAGTAAATTCAGTTGCTTCAAGAGCCAGAAGAAAAAAGGTGATGAAGCAAGCCAAAGGATACTTTGGAAGACGTAAAAATGTATGGACCGTTGCAAAAAATGCCGTTGAAAAAGCATTAGTATATGCTTACAGAGACCGCAGAGCAAAGAAAAGAACCTTCCGTTCACTATGGATCACCCGTATCAATGCAGGTGCCAGGGAACACGGAATGTCTTACTCTCAGTTTATGGGGAAAGTAAAAGCCAATAATATCGAGTTGAACCGTAAGGTTTTAGCAGATTTGGCGATGAACCACCCACAGGCTTTTGCAGCAATCGTAGAAAAAGTAAAATAAGGGCTAAGGCCTAATTAAATAACAAATTATTTCGCAATAAAAATCCCGCCAAAAGGCGGGATTTTTTATTTATACCTAATCTATTAGATTATTGATATTTTACTTCCTGCTAGTTTATGGCCGTCTCCAAACCTTCCAGGAAAGAAAAATCAAAGTTCTTTTGATTCACACTGTCCATAAGTTTGATCATGCTTGAAGGCTCCATATCATCTCCCAAAACCCTAAACAAAGCAAAACCCTTTTCTTCATCTGAAGCAAAAACTATAAGCTCGTCAATCGCGTCTTCCTCACCGGTAAAAAGAAGTGTGGCTCCCATTTTATTTGATCCAAATTTCATAAGTGTCTTGTATTTATCATCGCTTATAATTTGACTCACACGCTCCTTTTCAACACCATACAAACCTTTGTTATCTTCATTGATTTGAAGTGCCAACATATTGATTTTCTTGATACTTTTGACTGTTTTTAACTGTTCATCTGTCAGTGTATTGTCGTCTGTCAGCAATAAACTGCTGGGCAGGTCAATGGAGATGAAGGCATTGTCTTTTTGCTTTTCCACATAATATTTTTGTAAAGAAGCTTCGTTGCTGCAACTCATTAATAATTGTATGGCCACAATCAGCACTGAAAATATGGTTAGATTTTTCATAATGGTTATTTGTTTGATTTGTTCTTGTCTATATTTTTCAACTGGTCGCTTCCGGGTACATTCAGATCTGATGTGAGTTGCGAAATCTGTCTCAGGTCAATATTACCGGTGATGCTCAAAATAACTGCTTTGCTGTCTTCTGAAGCTCCGTCTTCCAGGAACATAAATAGTTCATTGACAAAGTTTTCATTTTTACCTTCTTTCACATAGAAACGAATGTTTTTTCCATCATCGTTCACACGCATCAATTCACTTAATGTGGTACTGGATTTTAAATATCCGTCGACGGTCTTTTTCATATCGGCCGCTATTGTAGGGTTGTCTGTAGTAAAAATTTTGATGTCCTCCAGATTTTCAACCATATTCAGGTATTTCTTGGCTTCGGGGTCATTTGAGCTCAAATCGATTTTGCTCATCAGTTTGAACATGCTTTTAGTCACAATCATTGAGGTGACATCGTTTTGGTTTTCAAATTTGTCAAAAACCCCTTGACTGAAAGCTCCTTGTGATAGTAAAGCGACTGCAATTATTAATAATACTTTTTTCATGATTTCTAATTGTTATTGATTGTTATTTAAATACTTTGTTTGTTGTTTTTCCAAACTCCTTTACGTGAGTAAGATTGGTTGCACTTTCATTAAAGTGATGTGAGAAAAAGTTCAATGCCTGTTTTGTTTGTTCATAAGCCATTAAAGCTTCCTGCTCTTCCTGTTGTGTAATATTGTTGTTTTGCTGGAGAAAGAAGGTCACTCCCAGGGCAACCACAACAAGTGCTGCAATAGAATACCAATTTCTCATTCTGTGAGTAAACCCACGCTTTTCCTCCTTTTCAAAAACAGGATCAACATCTGAAGTCTCCTGCTTTGATGTCTCAAAGTATGCAAACATATCGCTGTATACTTCAAGGTGTGGGGCTATCTCATTCCTCTTGAAATACTCTTTGAGTATTTTTTCCTCAGCCAGTGACGTTTCTCCTTCAAAATAGGCGTCGAGCAATTTTTCAATTCTTTGTAAGTCCATAATTATATTTTTTAATAAGCTCTTCTCTTACAGTTTTTCGGGCTCTGGATAAGTTTACGCGTATAGCGGTCTCATTCATTTCAAGCACCTCTGCAATTTCTTTATAATCATAATCTTCAACATCTCTAAGCTGAAGAATGATGCGCTGCTGTTCAGGCAACTGTTTCATAATGTCAAAAACCATACCCACTCCGTCTTTTGCTTCCAATTGTGCTTCAGTACCCGCATCATTGCTCTTATAATTTTGGTGCACGATGGTCAGGTTTGATGCCTGTTTGGATTTTATTCTGTCAAGGCAGTAATTTTTTGTCACGGTCATTGCAAAAGCTTCGGGATTATTGTATTTGTGCATAGCCTCCCTACCCTTCCACAATTTCAAAAAAACTTCCTGTACAGCATCTTCGGCTTCGTCGTGAGATATAAGAATTCGCTTTGAAAGCCGGTAAAGCTTATCCTTAATAGGCATGACGATATTTAAAAATTCCTGCTGATGCATCTGTTTTGGTTTGGTTGTTTAAAAGCTTGCTTTCATCTTGATGACGATTGAGGTGAATATTTGTTACAAAAAATATGTTTCATAACAATAATGTCGTTATTTTAGTTGTTTTAAAACAATAGGACTCTTTAATATGACCCCAATGAAAAAGTTAAAAATACTCTTTCTTTTTGTTATAGCTTCACTTTCCCTGCATTCTTGTTTTGAAGATCTGGATGATACTATTCAACCGGCCTCAGCATTGGACATTCAGGACTTTATTTACAAGGCCATGAATATCTGGTATTTGTACAAACCTGAAGTCCCTGACTTGGCAAATGACCGGTTTGCAACTCAGGGAGAGCTCAATGATTTTTTAAGCGCGTTCTCATCACCTGAAGCCTTGTTTTATGACGGCCTGGTCGCGCCGCAGGACAGGTTTAGTTTTATTGTTGACAACTATCTGGAATTGGAGAATGCTTTAGCCGGTATTTCCCTGAGCAATGGGATGGAATATGGTTTGGTCTTTTATCCCAACAGCCAGACCAATGTGTTTGGCTATGTGCGCTATATCATCCCCAATACAGATGCTGCTGCCAAAGGACTTGAGCGCGGCATGATTTTCAATACCATTAACGGAGAACAGTTAACCGAAAACAATTTTAGCTTGTTACAGGAATTGGAAACTTATGACATTGGTCTAGCAACATTTGATGGAACAGATATCACACCTACCGGAGAAAGCGTTACACTTGTCAAAAGTGAAGTCACAGAAAACCCTATACACGTGGCAAGAACACTAACCGTTGAAGGAGTAAAGGTGGGTTATTTGATGTATAATGGCTTTACATCAACTTTTGATGCAGAACTCAACAATGTTTTTTCCACATTTCAGGCAGACGGGATCAGTGATTTAATTCTGGATCTTCGTTACAATGGCGGTGGCAGTGTTGAAACAGCTGTTGACTTATCCAGTATGGTAACAGGTCAGTTTAACGATGAAATATTTACAACTCAAGTCTGGAACCCTGAATTGCAAGCCATCTTTGAGCAAAACAATCCTGAAGACCTCATCACCCGCTTTAACAATACAATAAGGACTGGTGCGGCTATCAACAGCCTGAACCTTAACAGACTTTATGTGATCACCACAAACCGCTCTGCCTCAGCCAGCGAACTTGTTATTAACGGGCTTGATCCTTATATCGAAGTGATCCAGGTGGGAGCCACAACTACCGGAAAATTTCAAGCATCAACAACGTTTTATGATGGTCCAGCACCTAATTTTAACCGTAGTGATGCAGACCCGGGGCATTTGTATGCCATTCAGCCATTGATATTCACTTCTGCTAATGCCAATGGTGTGACCGGTTTTATTGACGGCTTGCCACCGGATATCGAGATTTTGGAAGATCTGACAAACCTGGGTGTTTTGGGCGAAGTAACAGAGCCTTTGCTGGAAGCCACTCTTGATGAAATTTTTGGAAGATCAATGCGAAATTACAACGTTGCACCTTTCAAACAAGCCGGAAACAGCAAAATGCATTTGCCTATTTATGAGCGCATGTATGTTGATGAAGTCAATATACCCAATTTATAAAGTACCGTTTTAATGACAGTACAGACCATTGCAGACCATTTTTACACCGCTTTCGCGAAAGGCGATGCAGAAACCATGACTTCTTTATACGCAGACACTATTACATTTGAAGACCCTGTTTTTGGAAAATTAAAAGGAATGGAGGCTAAAATGATGTGGCACATGCTTATTGAACGAAGCAAAGGCAATCTGAAAATAAGGCATAAATTACTTGAAACAACTGAAAACAAGGTCAAAGTCAAATGGAAAGCCGTCTACCCCTTCTCAAAAACCGGAAGAATAGTAAAAAACAAGATCATCGCCACTATGGTTATCGAAAACGGGAAAATCATCAAACACAAAGATCACTTCAATCTCTGGAAATGGTACCGGCAATCCCTGGGGTGGAAGGGTTTTTTACTGGGCTGGATCCCTGCAGTACAGTCAAAAATAAGAACACAGTCCAGAGCCCTGCTCTATTCTTATCTTGCCAAAAAATAAGAGGCTGTCTTTCCAAACAACCTCTTATTAATGATTTATTTTATATAAGGATGCTTACACACCTTGCATTTCGTGAACGCCTTCTTTGATTTCTTCAATGACTTTGGCGTTATAGGCATCTAAATCCTTTGGGCTTCTGCTGGTCACCAAACCTTGGTCGACAACTACTTCGCTGTCTTCCCATAAGGCACCGGCATTTTTCATATCATCTTTAATAGAAGGGTATGAAGTCATTTTTCTTCCGTCCACTACATTTGCACTAATCAAGACCCAAGGCGCATGGCAAATCGCCGCCACCGGTTTTCCTTGTTTGAAAAAGTCTCTTACAAACTGCAGGGCTTTTTCTTCTGTTCTCAGTTTATCAGGATTGATTACACCACCGGGAATTACCAGACCATTATAGTCTTTTGCGGTTACTTCATCCAGTGTGTAATTGACATCGACTTCGCCGGACCAGTTGCCGTCAGCCCATCCTTTGATTTTACCTTTTTCAATACTCACGATATCCACCTGAAAACCTTCATTTTCCATCGCTTCCTTTGGCGAATCCAATTCGCTTTTTTCATATCCGTTTGTTGCTAATAATGCTACTCGCTTCTTCATAATCTTTCTGTTTTATTTGGTTAAACTTTATACATATAAATCTAACAAATAGACACTAGAAGCGTTGCCAATACTATTGTAAATCTTTACTAAAAAGCGTTAAGATTCACACCTTATCTTCTTTATTATTAGTGATGTCAAGACTCGATTTGAGTTTTTCAAGGATTCTCTTTTCTTCATCGGGACTCACGTGCCTGGAGTCCAGTTTTTCTATTTCCTGATGAATCGCCGGTTCGGCAAATTTGTTGGGTT
>JBBDVI010000040.1:0-9178 GCA_040903465.1 Flavobacteriaceae bacterium | reverse complement strand
CAGTAAACTGTCTTTTGGTATTGAAGATGCTTCAGAAAGCAATTTGTTGAAGGAATTAAAGGAGTCTATGAGGGATTTAAAAAATCAACTCAATAAAATAAACTAATACAGACAGTCATACTGTCTGTATTAGTCTTTAAAATTTAGTTATCGTCACCAATTTTGTCAATGGCTTTGTCAATTTCTTCATTGACTTCACTATCAACTTTTTCGCCGGCGCGTTCAATAGCACCTTTTGACTCTTCAGTTTCTACTTCTACTTCTTTAACCACTTCTGTTTCTGTGGTTTCTGTCTTAGTTTCACGACATGAAACAAAAACGATACTTGCTGAAAACAAGACAGCAATCATTAAAATTAATTTTTTCATAGTTATTAGATTAAGTGTTTATGAGTTGCAAGGTATTACTATTTTTTTATAAACTGAAATCGCGGGTATTTTTAAGGTGCAATATCCTGTAATTCTTTTAGAATGGTTTGGGTCGCACCGGTATTGTTCTGAACAAAATGACCGTTGATCATGCCTGTTTTTTCCCTGAAACCTTTGTTTTTTACAAGTTTATCTGCAATCTCCTCAAATTCTTTCCGGGTTGCCACCGAAAACAATCCCGCCCTGCTTTGCAATGCTTTTGCTTCCGGGAAGGTATCATAGTTCTTGCCAATCACTATAGGGACCCCAAAAGTGGCCGCCTCAAGTATGTTGTGCAGGCCTGATGACCCCATACCACCACCCACATAGGCGATATCGGCATAACTGTATGCCTTTTTTAAAAGGCCAATCGTGTCCAGAACAAACACATTATACACACTCAAATCCTTTCCGTCCATTTCAGTGTACCGCACGCATCTCCCTGTCAACTGTTTTTGAAAAGCATCCATCTGCTCTTTTTTCAGATTGTGAGGGGCTACGATAAACTTGATGTTTTCAAAAGTATTGATATAATCAATCAGGATGGCTTCATCTTCCGGCCAGGTGCTTCCGGCGACGATGCAGAGGGAATTCCCTTTAAATCTTTCAATAAATTCAAGGTCATTGTTTCCTTCAATTTGCTTGGAAACCCGGTCATATCGGGTGTCCCCGCTTACGGTAACCTGCTTTATGGATATGGATTCCAGCAGCTTTCTTGACGTTTCGTCCTGAACGAAAATATGAGTAAAACTCGCCAACACCTTCCGCATCCAGAAACCGTGAGGTTTAAAGAACACCTGTTTCTTTCTGAAAAGTGCCGAGATGAGGTAGGTTGGCACCTTACGCTTGTGCAACTCCAGCAAGTAATTTGGCCAGAACTCATACTTTACAAACAATACAACGTCAGGTTGGACAAGGTCCAAAAAGCGCTTTACATTGCTTTTGGTATCCAAAGGGAGGTACACCGTCACATCACCAATGGAACTGTTCTTTTTGTTCTCATAACCCGAAGGCGAAAAAAAAGTAACCAGCAGTTTATGCCCGGGATATTCTTTTTTTACAGCTTCCATTACCGGCAACCCCTGCTCATACTCACCCAGAGAGGCACAATGAAACCAGATGATTCGGTCTGAAGGAGCTATTTTTTCTTCAAGCGTCTCAAATACCTGCTTTCTTCCGGTTACAAACTGTTTCATTTTTGTTGAAAACAATCCGCTGAGCGGAAGTACCGCAGCCGTGATGGAAGAAAGTGTGGAATACAAAAATCGCATAGGGGTCTATTGTCTTGCTAAAATACATCTCTTTGTGAAAATACATGGTTTCAGCCGCAATTTTCTTATTTTTGTTGTCTTACCTTATCTAAAATTTATGAAGAAAATCCAAATGGTCGACCTTAAAGGTCAATATGAAGGCATCAAAGAACAAGTCAATCAATCCATCACCGAAGTACTTGAAAACACAGCGTATATAAACGGTCCCGAAGTACACAGTTTTCAGAAAGAACTGGAGACTTATTTGGGTGTAAAACACGTGATACCCTGTGCCAACGGGACTGATGCTTTACAAATAGCGATGATGGGCCTTAACCTAAAACCCGGCGACGAAGTCATTACTGCCGACTTCACTTTTGCGGCTACCGTTGAAGTGATTGCCCTGTTGCAGTTGACCCCGGTATTGGTAGATGTCTATCCTGATAGCTTTAATATCAATATCGAGGCGATTGAAAAAGCGATTACCCCAAAAACCAAAGCCATTGTTCCCGTGCATCTTTTTGGACAAAGTGCCAATATGGACGCGATTATGGCTATCGCCGAAAAACACAACCTGTATGTAATTGAAGACAATGCACAAGCCATTGGCGCCAACTACACCTTTAAAAACGGAAACAAAAAGAAGGCCGGAACCATTGGTCACGTGGGCGCTACTTCCTTTTTCCCGTCAAAAAACCTGGGGTGTTATGGAGACGGCGGCGCTATATTCACCAATGATGATGACTTGGCACATACCCTGCGCGGCATTGTAAACCACGGGATGTATGAGCGTTATTACCACGATGTGGTGGGCGTAAATTCACGACTGGATTCCATACAAGCGGCGGTGTTGCGTGCAAAATTGCCAAAACTCAACAGCTATAACAAAGCCCGTCAGGAAGCGGCCCGAAAATATACAGCAGCCTTGAAAGACCATCCCGCCATTGAAACCCCGGTAACGGTCACAAACGTTGACTGCAACAAGACAAACGGCATTTGTGATACCTGCGATTGCCACGTGTTTCACCAGTACACCCTGAAGATTACCAACGGAAAACGCGATGCCCTTGCAAAACATTTGCAGGAAAAAGGAATTCCACATGGAATTTATTATCCCATACCGTTGCACAGTCAAAAAGCGTATATAGACTCACGTTATAATGAAGCCGATTTCCCGGTGACCAACCAACTGGTAAATGAAGTCATTTCATTGCCCATGCATACCGAGCTGGATAATGAGCAGATTGGGTTTATTACGAAAACTATTCTTGAATTTTTGGGATAACTGAAATCTTGACAAGGCATAAAAACACATAAAGTTTAATCACTTAAAAGACGAGACCCCCGCCTTTGTGGGGGTGTGGATATGAAAATACTGGTTACAGGAGGATTGGGTTATATTGGGTCGCACACAGCCGTTGCCTTGCAGCAAGCAGGCTTTGAGGTTTTAATCGTTGACAATATGTCCAACTCGTCTATTGATGTTTTGGAAGGCATTACCCGCATTACCGGGGTCACCCCGCAGTTCAAATACCTTGACCTGCGTGACAAGGCAGAGGTGCACCACTACTTTAAAACACATAAGGATATTGACGGGATCATTCATTTTGCGGCTTCCAAGGCCGTGGGTGAAAGTGTTGAAAACCCCTTGTTGTATTATGAAAACAACCTGACCACGTTGGTATATATGCTTCATGAGTGTGCCAAATACAACATTAACAACTTTATTTTTAGTTCATCTTGCACGGTTTACGGCGAGCCCGACAGCCTGCCCATCACCGAAAACGCCCCGGTAAAAAAGGCCACTTCGCCTTACGGGAATACCAAGCAAATCAGTGAAGAAATTATTTATGACACCACTCAGGTATCAGATATAAAAGCCATTGCCTTGCGCTACTTCAACCCCATTGGCGCTCATGAGTCGGCTGAAATAGGGGAGTTACCCCTAGGCGTGCCCCAAAACCTGGTTCCTTTTATCACCCAGACCGCCATTGGTTTGCGTGAGCAATTGTCGGTTTTTGGCGATGATTATGATACTGCAGACGGCAGCTGCATCCGTGATTACATACACGTGATGGACCTGGCCGAAGCTCATGTTGTGGCTTTAAAGCGCTTGCTTGACAACAAACAAGAGGATGCTTTCGAAGTGTTTAATGTGGGTACGGGAACAGGCTCCTCGGTTTTTGAAGTCATCAAAGCTTTTGAAAAGGTTACCGGAACCCCTTTAAACTATCAGGTGGTTGACCGCCGCCCGGGTGATGTGGTGGCTGTCTATGCTGACACCACCAAAGCCAATACCCAACTGGGCTGGAACGCCCGGCGCGATCTGGAAACAGCCCTGCGCTCCGCCTGGAAATGGGAGCAAAAAGTGCGGAAGGAGCAATAGGCTTTCGGGTTTATGAGTTCCCTCAGGGCTATGAATATCAGGGCCATCCTGAACCAACCCTCCCCAACCTCCTATAAACATACTACCGCATACCTCTAAAAAACCCTTACCATTTCGGTTCCTTTACCAAAGAACCCCTTTTGAAATCCTTCCTCTTAAACCCTTGTTAAATAAGGTTTTACAGTCTATTTCTTGTATTCTCATTCCACCTTAGTGCATAGATAGCGCGTTGATAGCCCATAGTTTACCCGTAAATACAGGAGCTTAACGTGCTTTTAACGCGCTATCTATGTGCTATCAATGCGCAAACTAGGAGCGAGGCACGGGTTTGCAAGCGGGTTGTTGGCAGGTATGCGGTAGGGGTTGCAAGGGGATATAGGTGGTGGATACGTGAGGAACTTCCACGCGACAAACCGTAAAGTTTTTGTATCTTTAAAACGGTGGCTTCCGGAAGGAGAACGGGTGCGTTTTTACTCACTGGTTTCTATACCCGAAATCCTATTCAAAAAATAAACCAAACACCATGGATACTAGAGGAAAAATAAGATTTCAGTTTATAAGTGAGCCTACTGATGTCAATTTTGGCGGGAAGGTTCACGGTGGGGCGGTGATGAAGTGGGTAGACCAAACGGCTTATACCTGTGCCCGCACGTGGGCAGAAAGCTATTGTGTGACCGTTTATGTGGGCGGGATACGCTTTATTGGCCCCATCAGCATTGGTGACCTGGTTAAAGTTGAAGCTTATGTGATTTTTACCGGAAGGACGAGTATCCACATTGGTATCGATGTTTATTCCAAGAAAATATCAAAGGGGGAGTTTGTCAAAAAAACACACTGTGTGATTGTTTTTGTGTCTGTTGACGAAAACGGAACGCCCATACCGGTAAAGAAATGGGTACCCGGTACCGATAAAGAGAAACAACTCGAGCAGTATGCAAAGAAACTAAAAGCCCTCAGGTTAAAAATTGAAGACGAAATGAAGCCTTTTTTAAAAGATGAGATGGAGACGGATATTGATTGTTAAGTTACTAGTTAATCCAAATGGAAGGCTCCTGGGGTTAGGGCTGTTTATGTTTTCAATCTTTTCTATACGCTTCTTGTTTTTCACAAAAACCACTATCTTTATTTTTTCAGCTAACTAAATATACACTATGAAAACAACCCCCGAACACAATGCCCGTATGGCCAAGATGACGTTTGCTTCGGTGTTTCCGCACTATGTTACCAAAGTGGAGAAGAAGGGCAGGACCCAAGATGAGTTGTATGAGGTGATTGCCTGGCTCACGGGTTTTGATAAGAAAGCCCTCGATGCGCTCATTGCGGAGAAAGCAACCTTTGAGACCTTCTTTGAGAAAGCAGACCTAAACCCAAACGCACCCCTCATTACCGGCGTGATTTGCGGCTACCGCATTGAAGAAATTGATAACCCATTAACACAAAAGGTGCGATACCTTGACAAACTGGTGGATGAGCTGGCCAAAGGCCGAAAGATGGAAAAGATTTTGCGGGGTGGGTAGAGATATTGCTTGTCCTCACCCCAACCTCTCTCCAAAGGAGAAGGACTCAATTCCTCTTAAAATAAAGATTTCTATTATTTTCCAATTTTATATAGGACGCTCTTAATTCCACCATCCCAACATCCTGCTTCTTTTTAAAAAAACCACTATCTTTAGTTTTTGTCTAATTAAATATTTAACCCCGCCTTTTGTGGGACATCCACCTTATGAAAAAAATACTATCCCTTATGCTTCTGGCTTTTTCGGCAGTAGCTTTTTCCCAACAGACATACATCCATTGCGGTAAACTCATTGACACCAAAAACGGCAAGGTGCTCACTGAAAAGACCATAGTGGTTTCCGGTAATACCATAAGCAGTATTGAAAATGGCTATGTTACACCTTCAAACACTACCGATGAGGTCATTGACCTGAAGACCAAAACGGTGATGCCCGGATGGATTGATATGCATGTGCACATTGAATCGGAGACCGGCCCGTCAAAATACCTGGAGGCTTTTACACTCAACGATGCCGATATTGCCTATAACGCACAGGAGATTGCCCTTCGCACCTTGATGGCAGGATTTACCACCGTAAGGGATTTGGGTGGCAGTGGGGTGAATGTCTCTCTACGGAATGCCATTAATAGTAAAAAAGTCACCGGCCCGCGCATCTTTACGGTAGAGAAATCACTGGCAACCACCGGCGGCCATGCCGACCCTACAAACGGTAGAAATGCTGAGTTGATGGGTGACCCGGGACCGAAAGAGGGCGTGGTGAACAGCCTTGAAGACGCCAAAAAAGCCGTGCGCCAGCGGTATAAAAACGGCGCCGACTGGATCAAGATTACCGCCACCGGCGGGGTATTGAGTGTCGCTAAGAGCGGTTCCAATCCGCAGTTCTTTGAAGATGAGATTGCCGCTATCGTGACCACTGCCAAAGATTATGGGATGAAGGTCGCTGCCCATGCCCACGGCGATGAAGGGATGCAACGTGCCATCAAGGCCGGTGTGAAAACCATTGAGCACGGCACTGAAATGAGTGCAGCAACCATGGACCTGATGAAGAAACACAACGCCTTTTATGTGCCCACCATTTCCGCCGGGAAGTATGTGGCTGAAAAGGCAAAGGTTGAAAACTTCTATCCTGCGATTATTGTTCCCAAGGCTTTGGCTATTGGTCCGCAAATTCAGGCTACTTTTGGAAGGGCCTATAAAGCAGGTGTCCCCATCGCTTTTGGAACCGATGCGGGTGTATTCCCACACGGCGATAACGCCAAAGAATTTATCTATATGACCGAAGCCGGAATGCCGGTGATGGAAGCCTTGCAATCGGCCACAGTGACCAATGCCGACCTACTGGGTATGAAAGATAAGCTGGGCGTCCTGGAAGCCGGCTATATTGCCGATATTATCGCGACCAACGATGACCCTACCCAAAACATCAATGCTGTTGAAGAAGTGGCGTTTGTGATGAAGGATGGGGTGGTTTATAAGGATTGAGTGGGGTAGACGTGAGACGTGAGATTTGAGACTTTAGACGTTAGATTTTAGACGGGAGACATTAGACTTGAGACGGGTTTTTCCCTGTAGATAATTAGCCCTCTCAGTGCCGACACGCATCGGCACTGAGAGGGTTGTTTGTTTTTATTGAAAGGTAGCCGCTTCGGTAACGGCGTCTTTGTGGATTTTTTTGACGAGGCCCTGCAATACGTTTCCGGGGCCTACTTCGATGAATTTGGTGGCGCCGTCGCTTACCATGTTTTGGATGCTTTGGGTCCATTTGACCGGGGCGGTGAGCTGGAAGATAAGGTTCTTTTTGATTTCCTCGGGGTCGTTCACGGCAAAGGTACTTACGTTTTGATAGACCGGGCACATGGGGGTTGCAAAAGGTTTGTTTTCAATGGCTTTTGCGAGTTCTTCACGGGCGGGTTCCATCAAGGGTGAGTGAAAGGCACCTCCCACAGGAAGCAATAATGCCCGGCGTGCGCCGCGTTCTTTTAAGCGTTCGCAGGCTTCTTCCACGGCTTTTACTTCCCCTGAAATCACCAGCTGGCCGGGGCAGTTGTAGTTGGCGGCTACCACAATACCATCCACATCGGCGCAAACAGATTCTACGATATGGTCCTCAAGACCCAAAACGGCTGCCATGGTTGAGGGTTGCTTTTCGCAGGCTTTTTGCATGGCCAGTGCGCGTTTGGAGACCAGTTTCAAGGCATCTTCAAACTGAAGGGTCTTGTTGGCCACCAAAGCTGAGAACTCTCCAAGGGAATGTCCTGCTACCATATCGGGCTGAAAGCTGTCGCCCAACACTTCGGCGAGGATCACGGAATGCAAAAAGATGGCGGGCTGGGTGACTTTGGTTTCCTTGAGTTCGTCGGCAGTGCCTTCAAACATGATTTTAGTGATGTCAAAGCCCAGTATCTCATTGGCTTGCTGAAAGCGTTTTTTTGCGATGTCTGAATTGTCGTAGAGGTCTTTGCCCATTCCGGTAAACTGGGCGCCTTGACCGGGAAAAATATATGCGTTCATAATAGGGTTCAATGTTTAAGGTTTGATGTTCAAAGTTGCAATTAACGGTGGTTTCGGTACTGCTCCACCACCATTATATCACAAAAATAACAAAATAAATCAGGAATACTTCTTTAGGATGGTGTTTACCTGATTGTAATACCCACTCCCGAAGAGGTTGAGGTGCACGAGCAGGTAGTAGAGCTGCCAGAGGTCGGTGCGGGTTTTCCAACCGGGTTGTAACGGGAAAGTATGGTGATAGCTTTCAAAAACCTTTTCAGGGAAACCACCAAAGAGCTGCATCATCGCGAGGTCCATTTCGCGTGAAGCAAAACATACCGCAGGGTCAATCAGGCAAGGGTTGCCGTTTTCCTCTGTCAGATAGTTGCCGTTCCACAGGTCGCCGTGGATGAGCGCGGGCGGTTCATTAGGAATTTCCAGCCGGATGTTCTTAAAAAAACTGCTGAGGTTCTTAAATGAGAAGCCTTTTGCTGCAGCGAGTTCCAGTTGGGGGAGCAGTCTTTTCTCGATGTAAAAATCAGCTGCCTGGGTATGGTTTCCATCATTCTTTTGCGGCAGACTACCGATGTAGTTGTCGTGGTCGAGTCCAAATTGCGGCGAAGTGGTCTGGTGGAGTTGCGTCAGTTGATTTCCGAAGGTTTCCCAAAAGTCGGTTTGTTTTTGTCCTTCGGCGATGTATTCCATCAGGAGATAGGATTGGTTTACGCTTTCACCAAAAGTTATGACCTCGGGGATGCGGAATGTCTGGGTGTTTTTGAGCAGGCGAAGTCCTTTGACTTCTGCTTCAAACATTTTGGGAAAGCGGTTTGCGACGTTTGTTTTGAGGACAAATTTGCCTGTGTCAGTTTCAAGAAGCAGCACTTGATTGATATCACCGCCGTGGAGGGGGTGTTGGTTCAGGAGGGTCAGATTTTCCCTTAGGAGAATGCTATGTATATTATTTGATATGGAATCACTGTTTTTCACGCAAAGTTCGGCAAAGGTTTTTTCGCAAAGAACCGCAAAGGGGGTTTGTTTTTACTTACGCAAATACGTTAAATAGGAAAACGCATACGCGTGTTTATCGTCTTTGGGATGGTGTTCTTCATTCACGAGATCCCATTTG
>JBBDVI010000039.1:2611-9344 GCA_040903465.1 Flavobacteriaceae bacterium | reverse complement strand
CCTTTCAAATGAAGGCATGCCGCTGATATCGAGTAGAATCAAGGAAGACAATGCAACCATCATTGAACCTTGTTATATTGGCGAAAACGTTACCTTGAAAAACGCCACTATAGGCCCCAATGTTTCATTGGGAGACGGTTGTGTCGTTGAAAACAGTACCATCAAAAACAGTTTGATACAAACAAACAGCATCATTAAAAATGCACACCTGGACAATGCAATGATAGGAAATCACGTTATCTTTGATGGAAACTTCACTTCGGTGAGTTTGGGCGATTATTCTGTGATGGAATGATTTCCAACAAATAGGCACTAATTTAAAACTGATATTCTATGAATGCTATCAAAAGATTAACTGTATTTGTGCTGGCTATGACACTTTTTTCTTTCACTTATCCTGAAAAAAATGAAACTAAACCAAAGCTGGTTGTTATTGATGTCGCTCACGGCGGAAAAGATTCGGGATTTACATTTGAAGGGATAAATGAAAAAGAAATAGTAAAGAATATAGCTGACAGAATTGTTGCTTTAAATAGTAACTCAGACATCAACATTGTATTAAACAGAACGGAAGACACATTTATTTCTCTCTCTGAAAGGGTTTCACATATCAATAATTTAAAGCCTGACGCTGTAATTTCACTACATATCAACGGTTCAAATGTCAACGATACAAACTCAGGTTTTGAAGTATATACTTCTGGAAAAAGCAAAGAATCTCTAAAGCTTGCGGAGATTTTTCAAAAGGAATTTCATTCACACAAAGCAGGTGAGAAAATTGTGGTAAAAGAAGCCGGGTTTTATATTCTAAAAAACATAGAAGCGCCGGCTGTGGTTATAGAAATGGGCTTTCTCACAAATGAAGGCGACAGGGAGCTTATTTTAAGCGATAATGGTCAGGAAAAAATTGCAAAGTTTATTTTAAAAAGTTTACAAAACTTAAATTAAGTGAATCAAAATTGTCACATATGCTATTGTTTTATTGTTGGGATATTTTTTATTTCAACAGTTGGTGTTTCACAAGAATTAGATGACGAAGAAGTACTCGATGATTTAGGAAATGTAACCGATGTTTTTCAAGAGCATTTTTTTGAAGCACTCAAGCAAAAAGGAATCGAAAACTATGACCGAGCTCTTAAAGCTTTAGATAAAGCCGCAGAGGAGTCGCCAAATGAAGTGGCGGTTTATTTTGAAATGGCAAAAAACCACGCTTATTTAAAACAATGGCAGCAAGCCGAAGAAAATTACAACCAAGTACTTCAAATGGAACCCGGAAAACGTGAAGCATATGAAGGACTCTATGATGTGTACTACAACACAAATGATTACTCGAAAGCCATTGAAGTTGTAAAAAAATTAATCCCCTTTGATAAAGATTATAAAGAAGACCTAGCAAATCTCTATGAACGCACCGAGCAATATGATAAAGCATTGCAAATTTTGGATGAGCTGGACAGGGAGTTGGGAAACAGCGATTATAGAAATCAGTTGCGCCAGCAGATTTATATTAAAAGTGACGATTCAGGTACCCAAATTTCTGATTTGGAAGAACGCATCAAACGGACACCTTCCAATGAGCAGGATTTCCTAAACCTCATTCTCCTTTATAGTGAAGCAGGCAATAAGGAAGCCGCTTTCGCTATAGCAAAAAAACTCATACAAGCCAAACCGGATTCAGATGTGGCGCATCTGGCTTTGTATAAATTTTATCTCGATGCAGACCAGCCTCAAGAAGCTGTAAAATCTATGGAAGTTGTTTTCAGGTCAGATAAGATTGACGCAGAAAACAAATTCAAAGTTTTGAATGACTTCCTTCTTTTTGTAAATGACAATCCCGGTTATGAAGAAAAGCTGGAAGAAATGGTCGCGCTTTTTTCAACAGAATCAAAAACCGATCAGGTTTACGAGAAGTTAGCGGGCTATTATTTAAACAAAGAAATGCCCGAAGATGCGCTTCAGTATTTTGAACTGGGAGTAGAAAATAACCCTGGGAATTTTAATTTGATAAAAAACACCTTGCTTCTTCAAATTGATTTTAAAAAACTTGAAGAAGCCGAAGCACTCAGCAGCCAAAGTCTTGATCTATTTCCTTCGCAACCTTTGTTATATCTATTGAACGGTGTTGCCAATTTAAACCTTGACAATACCTCAAAAGCCAAAACAATGCTGGAGACCGGTCTTGATTACCTTATTGATGACACACAAATGGAGCGTGATTTTTATTTGCAACTCAGCAAAGTGTATGAAAAAGAAGGCAACACCCCAAAGTCTCAGGAATACATAAATAAGGCACAAAAATTGGGAATAGAAAATTAAAAATCCTTTATGAATTATATAAAAATTGCCTCACTCTTTTTATTGACTATTTCATTGCTCTCTTGTGGTGCCGGAAAAAAAGTGCCGGGTTCGCTGGATGATAATATTTCTTCAAAAGAATTGATTGATTTACACAAAAAAAGTAAAGTGAATTTTTCAACATTGGCCGCACGTGTGAATGTCAACTATGACGACGGTGAAAAATCCCAAAGCATGACCATGAGCTTGCGGATGGAAAAAGACAAAACCATCTGGGTGAGCGCATCAATACTAGGGATAACCATGGCAAAACTCATCATAACCCCGCATCATGTGAGTTATTATGAAACCATCGGTAAAACTTATTTTGACGGTGATTTCAGCTTGCTTAGTAGTTGGTTGGCGGTTGATATTGATTTTGAAATGGCACAAAACATCTTATTGGGCAATGCGGTCTTACCTTTGGAAGCTAAATCATATACGACATCGGTTTCCAACAATAATTACAGGCTTACTCCCAAAGGCCCACAGGAACTTTTCGAGCATATATTTTTGATAAATCCTTTAAACTATAAAATGGCTTCACAACAAATTATGCAGCCACTGGAACAACGCGTGCTTACAATTGATTACAGCTCTTATCAAGATATAAATCAACAAGTGTTCCCCAAAGAAATCAGGATTAACGCCATAGAACTTAACAACCAGACGAGAATAATTTTGGATTATAGGAATATCGACCTTGAGGCGAATGCGAGCTTTCCGTTTAAAATTCCAAACGGGTATTCTGAAATAAGTATAGATTAATGAGATTTTATACGAAACATATATTGCTTGTATTATTTCTGTTTTGTACGGGAATCTCTGCCTTTTCGCAAAAAGACAAACAAGCCGAACTGGAGGAAAAGCGTCAGCAGCTTCAGGAAGACATTCGTCAAATCAATAACCTGCTTTTCTCTACAATAAAGAAAGAAAAGTCTGTTTTAACTGAAGTTGAAGATATTTCAAAACGCATTCAAGTGAGGGAAAACCTTATCAAAGTCACAAATCAGCAAGCCAATCTTATCACACGCGAGATAAACTCAAATATGAACAGGATTGATCAGTTGCGTAATGACCTGAAAACCCTCAAGGAAGATTATGCAAAACTCATTGAAAAGTCTTACAAAAGCAAATCAGATCAAAGCAGGATCATGTTTTTACTTTCTTCTGAGAGTTTTTTGCAGGCATATAAGCGTGTTCAGTATATGCAACAATATGCCAATCACAGAAAAAAACAAGGAGAAGAAATTCAAGCCAAAACCATCGAGCTTCAAGAGCTAAATAAAAACCTCATACAGCAGCAAAAAGAGAAGCAAAAACTGATAGAAGAAAACCGTGTTGCACGTGCCAAGCTACAGGAAGAGAAAAAGCAACAAGAGCAGTTGATGGGGACCCTGAAAAGTGAAGAAAGTAAATATGCAGCGCAGATCAAAACAAAACAGCGTGAAGCCGCTGCAATAGACAAACAGATTGAAGATTTGATTCGTGCAGCTATCGCAGAATCAAACAAAGCAGCGGGAGCTACCGCTACCAGGACCTCGAGTACCACATTTGCCATGACTGCAGAAGCAAAAGCCCTGGCAGCAAATTTTACAAGCAATAAAGGCAAATTACCCTGGCCTGTTGAACGCGGTGTGGTGGTCACCAACTTTGGTGTCACACAACACCCCACACTGCCCAATGTAAAAACCACGAGTAGTGGTGTTGAAATAGCCACAGATGAAGGCACTAAAGCCAGATCTGCTTTTGATGGTGAAGTTCTGGCAGTGACGGTTATAAGGGGCGCAAACAAAGCTGTACAGGTTCGGCACGGTGATTACATAACTGTTTATCAAAACATTACAGACGTATATGTGAAAAAGGGAGACAAGGTGAAAACAAAACAAGAAATCGGAAAGATTTTCACAAACCCAACTACGGGTAAAACCATATTAAAGTTCCTGATTTTTCAAAACACAAACAAACTAAATCCTGCAGATTGGGTATTTAGGATGTAATCGTTTTATGAATGCGTTATACAAAAAGAGCTTTTAGTTCTGTCGCTTCTTTGGGTTTCATTTTTCCGGCGAGTACCAGGCTGAGCTGTTTTCTGCGTAAAGCAGCATCAAAACGAAGTTTTTCTATTTCAGTTTCGGGCACAAGTTCGGGGATTTCTACGGGTACACCCATTTCATTTACGGCTACAAATGTGTAAATAGCTTCATTTGCTTTGCTTTTTATGCCACTTTCACGGTCTTCAATCCAAACGTCCATATAAACTTCCATCGAGGTTTTAAATGCCCTGGAGACTTTGGCTTCAACTGTAACCACACTTCCCACGGGAATCATTTTGTTAAAGGCCACATGGTTTACTGAGGCAGTTACAACAATTCGGCGTGAATGTCTTCTGGCAGCAATACTTGCCGCCCTGTCCATACGGGCAAGTAATTCGCCTCCAAACATATTCCCGATGGGATTGGTTTCACTTGGTAAAACAATATCAGTGAGTATTGTAAGTGAGTCTTTGGGAGTTCTGGCTTGCATAAATAATTTTTATGCAAAGGTACTATGCTTTTGTGCAATGTGGTTAAAAATGTGATAAATTTTAGATTAGGAAATGTACTTAATCAAGTTCCTGAACAAGAAGCCAGGCGTCCTGATTTTCTATTCTTTGAACCTTGCGAAGTTCTGCAAGGGCGGCATCTTTTTCTTGAAAACTGTTATAAACTACCTGATGAAGACCATACTTATTAACACCAATGCCCCTGGCGGGATATCCTTTTAGTTTAAGTTCGCTGATTTTTGTTTCAGCATTCTCTTCCATTCTGAAAGCCCCTGCAATAACATGGTATTTTCCGGCAGGAGTTTTTACAGCTACCGTTAATGAAGGCAAAGGATTGTTAACGATAAAAGTTGCCTGCTGTATTTGATTTTCCAGCTGGGTGTTGGCTTTTTGTTTTTCGGCAAGATTGTGCTCCACAACCTGATTGTTGTAGATAAAAAGTCCGCCAAGGCTTGATAAGCCCAAGGCCAGTAAACCTATGGCAGCATATTTAATATAGGGAGCAGCACCTCTTTTTTCAGGAGTGAAAAGAAGTACCGATGTTTCATTTTTCTCTTTTGAAGTCTCTCTGGAAACAGATGCAGACACAAAGCTGGAAAGTCCAAAAGCTTCAGTTAGAAAGTTTGAAGTGGCATCTGGAGAAAACACCAGCTGTTGGTCGCTTTTTAGCTGAAGTGAACCTATGTTTTCAAAAGAAACCGGTTTGCCGTTTTCAAGTTGTATTTTCAGGGTTCTTACTTCGTTTCTTAGTTTTTGCAGGGCATCTTCATAACTGCATTTTTCAACTATGGCGATGTGATTGGCCAATAGACCGTCATTTGTTTGGAGCTGCCTGTTGAACGAAATTGTTTTGGAAGGTGGATAAAACGTATGTGATACAGTATCAATGTGTGCGGGTTTGTTTTGGGTCAAAAAAGCACCAAAACCCGGAAGAATGATACACTCATATCGGTATAATAGGTCGTTTATGTATTTGGTTATTGCCATTGCAAACAAATTTAGTGTTTTTTTTAAGTTTTGACATTTTCATTTCAAGAAGTTTTTAACAAAACTTTTTTTCTTGTATTTTTAAAACTTATATACTTAGCAACCAGTGAAGAAAGATGAATTATTTTATACCCTTATTCTCCAAAAAGTGTCCAATCTTGGGGATGCTTCAGCAAAAAAACTAATTCAAAAGCTGGGAAGTGCCGAGGCTATATTCAAGGAGAAAAAAAGCAACTTGTTAAAAATTGACGGTATTGGCACTTTTAAGTTAAAAGAACTGGATTCAAAAGATTTTTTCGCTTTAGCGGAAGCTGAAATGAGATATATTGAAGACAACTCCCTTGATTACTTTCACTTTAAAGATGAAAAATACCCTGAAAAACTGAAACATTGCCTTGATGGTCCCATACTTTTTTTTCAGCGGGGCAATATTGATTTGAATAATAAGCGCATTCTTAGTATAGTGGGCACCAGAAAAGTAACTACTTATGGAAGCGCTTTTTGTGAGCGCCTTATTGAAGAGCTGGCACCTTTGAATCCCATTATCGTCTCGGGGTTTGCTTATGGGGTTGATATTGCGGCTCATAAAGCAGCAATAAAAAACAATTTACAAACCATTGCCTGTTTGGCACACGGACTGAATCAGGTGTATCCAAAAACACATTCAAAATATGTAAAAGACGTTGAAAATAATGGTGGATTTATCAGTGAATTTTGGAGCAGTGATGCCTTTGACAGGACAAATTTTTTACAGCGCAACCGTATTATTGCCGGAATTTCTGATGCCACTATTGTAATTGAATCTGCAGCTAAGGGCGGAAGCCTGGTAACTGCAGAACTTGCAAACTCATACAACCGAGATGTTTT
>JBBDVI010000039.1:0-2511 GCA_040903465.1 Flavobacteriaceae bacterium | reverse complement strand
TGCAATATTCCCATTTTTAAAGCAACCACCTTATTATTGGATATGGAATTAAAAGGAGTTGTGAGACCGCTGCCGGGTAAAATTTTTGACTTGTGTTAGTACCCCAGTTTTTTTCTTACGCGAAGCAAAACATCATTTGCAACATTTCCGGCTTTTTCAGCTCCAATATTTAAAACACTCTCCAGCTCATTTGTATTTTCCATAAAATAAGTAAACTTGGTGCGTTCTTCAGAAAATTTAGCTATAAGTAATTCATAGAGTGCTTGTTTGGCATGCCCATAGCCGTAATTTCCTCCTTCATAATTTTTGCGCATAGAGACAATTTCATTTTCAGAAGCGAGGAGTTTATAAAGAGCAAAAACATTACAGGTTTCAGGGTTTTTGGGTTCTTCCAGCGGTGTGCTGTCAGTTTGAATGCCCAGAATCTGTTTGCGCAATTGCTTTTCAGGCAGAAATATGTTGATGGTATTTCCTTTTGATTTGCTCATTTTGGCGCCATCTGTTCCGGGGACATACATTGTATTTTCTTGAATTTTTGCTTCGGGTAACACAAAGGTTTCGCCATAAACCGCGTGAAAACGAGATGCAACATCACGGGTCATTTCAATATGTTGTAATTGATCTTTACCCACCGGGACAAATTCTGCGTCATACAATAAAATATCTGCCGCCATCAACATGGGGTATGTAAAAAGGCCGGCATTGACATCTTCCAGCCGGTCTGATTTGTCTTTGAAGGAATGGGCTAAAGTGAGCCGTTGGTATGGAAACATACAACTCAAATACCAGGATAATTCAGTAACCTGGGGTACATCACTTTGGCGGTAAAATACTGTCTTGTCAATATCCAAACCAAAAGCAAGCCAGGTTGCAGCAACACTGTACGTGTTTTCTTTGAGCGTTTTAGCATCTTTAATCTGGGTTAAGGAATGCATGTCTGCTATAAACAAAAAGGAATCTGTTTTAGGTTGGTTCGCCATATCTATAGCGGGCGCAATAGCTCCTAAAATGTTTCCCAGGTGGGGTGTGCCTGTGCTTTGAATGCCGGTTAAAATGCGTGCCATATAGCTTTTTGGTATTGATTCTTAAAAAGAAAGAACAAAGTTACTTTTTTTGTGGCAATGACTCTAAACATTTGTGTAATTTTGGTTTTATGTTTTTTAAAAAATATTTTCTTGTTCCCTTATGGCGCATTTGGTTTTATGTTTTGATAACATTAACCATAGTACTATTGTTCCCTGTTTTGATAATAAGCATATCAAAAAAGAAATGGTATCCTGCTTTTTTTAAACTGGCACGCATTTGGGCAACAATCATATTGTATGGAATGGGATTCTATCCCAAAATTGTAAGAGAACAAAGCCCCAAGAAGGGAGTGAGCTATATGTTTGTTGCAAACCACACTTCTATGACAGATATCATGCTGATGTTGTATGCAGTAAAAAATCCATTTGTTTTTGTGGGGAAAAAAGAATTGGCGAAGATACCTTTGTTCGGGTTTTTTTATAAACGCACGTGTATTCTGGTTGACAGAAAAAGTGCTATAAGCCGAAAGCAGGTTTTTGATTCTGCCCAGGAACGTTTAAATGAAGGATTGAGCATCTGCATCTTTCCCGAAGGAGGCGTGCCTGAGGATGAAAGCATTGTTTTAGATGAGTTTAAGGACGGGGCTTTCAGGCTGGCCATTGATTATGGATTGCCCATTGTGCCCATGACCTTTCACGACAACAAAAAGCGTCACTCTTATACCTTTTTAAGTGGTTCTCCCGGAAGGATGCGCGCGAAAATGCACGCTTTTGTTTTTACGGCAAATGAACCTAAAGAAAACAAGCGCAACCTGAAAGAAGAGGTTCGGAATGTAATTTTAAAAGAACTGCAAGAGCCTACTGTGGTTTGAAGTTACAGTCAATAAAAAAGCCGCTCTTTGGCACATCGAGCAGCTTTTTTTTAGTCTATTATCTATAAAATCAAAAATAAACAATAAACGGTCAACAAAATTAAACTTAACTTAACCTAAAATCTATAACTAAATCCACTATAAACGCCTAAATAATAAGGCTTAAAGTCGACAGAATTGTCTGAGTATGGGTTAATCTGGTATTTAAACATAGGTTCCAGATTAAATATAAAACGTTTTGAAAATTTGTAATCCAGACCAAAACCAATGTTGGTACTGAAACTGAATTCATTAAGGTTGTTTGCACTTCCTATAGTACTGCTAAACCCATCTGAAGCGATGCTTACTTCATTGCTGTTGAGCAACAATGTGCTCATACCCCCAATAAGGTTTAAACCAATTTTAGAATCTAAAAGAGCATATTTCAATTCTAAGGGAATTTCAAAATAATCCAGTTGTTGGGTCATCGTTCCCGGGGTAATCCCTGAACGAGGTACAATCGGAACACCGTCTTCTGTCATGGTCGGCAAATTGGAGGGAGGCGGTTTTAAGGTTCCGCGGTTACCTACGGCCACAATATAGTTGCGGTTTTTATAAGTAACAGACTGCAAGCC
>JBBDVI010000038.1:0-9356 GCA_040903465.1 Flavobacteriaceae bacterium | reverse complement strand
ATTAAAATAAATTTTAGATGTTTCATACTAGAAATGTTCATTACAACAAATTTTCTTCCCTACTCATTACCTCCTTTTCTATATAGAGTGGTAAAAGTCAAAAAAGGTTGGAATTGTTGTTGGTTTTTTTTAAATACATTTAAAGTTAACCAAAAAAGCAGGGGATGCAACCGTACTCTTTCAATATATATTATTTTAACTACTTTAAAATACTTAGGCATTAATTTTTTTATAAAACCTATCACCCCTTTCAAAATTAAGTTCCTTATTTTTGCAATATATTTATAAAACAAAAACAATCACTATGAAATTTTTTATTGACACAGCTAATCTAAATCAAATAAAAGAAGCACAGGATCTCGGTATCCTTGACGGTGTGACTACTAACCCATCTTTAATGGCGAAGGAAGGCATTACCGGAAAAGATAATATTTTAAAACACTATGTTGCGATTTGCGATATAGTTGACGGTGATGTTTCTGCAGAAGTGATTGCCACTGATTTTGAAGGAATGATCAAAGAAGGTGAAGAACTGGCAAGCCTGCACGAACAAATTGTGGTGAAAGTTCCTATGATTAAAGAAGGAATAAAAGCAATTAAGTATTTTTCTGATCAAGGCATAAGAACAAACTGCACATTGGTCTTTTCTCCGGGTCAGGCTTTGATTGCTGCCAAAGCCGGTGCGACTTATGTTTCACCATTTATTGGCCGTCTTGATGACGTTTCAACAGATGGGTTAAATTTAATTGCAGAAATAAGACTGATTTATGACAATTATGGTTTTGAAACACAAATATTGGCCGCCTCAGTGCGTCATACCATGCACATCATAGACTGTGCTAAATTAGGTGCAGATGTGATGACAGGTCCATTATCATCCATTGAAGGTTTGTTAAAACATCCTTTGACTGATATAGGTTTGGCTAAATTTTTGGAAGATTACAAAAAGGGAAATTAAACAGAAATTGATATTTGCAGAAAAAGCCTTCAGAAATGAGGGCTTTTTTTATTGATTCAAATGCCCTAGCAGTTCCTGCTCGAAATAGGTGTTAAATAGATTTGTATGATTGTCAACAATCACCCCATTTTTATCAATAATCATCGCTTTATTTATATTGTTGATGATAAGTTCATTGATTCCGGTTTGAGGATTATTTAGGCGGTATTCATATTCTTTGTTAAAGTTGTTCCTCTGAATCACGCGCATCCAGGCATCCTGATTCTCATTAGTGTTTAAGGCGATAAAATCAAATTCGGGATATTTTTGACGCAATTCATCTACCTTGGAGTGAATATTCTTGTAATGATTCACAGAATTTAATGACCAAAAATACAAAACAGTTGGTTTTTTAAAGATATTTATAATGTTTTGAACTTGATTTGTAGTATTGACAACCCTGAGGTTTGGTAATATATTTCCGGGTAATAATCGCGTAGAAGTTTCAGATAGGACTTTGATTTCTTTCTTATCGGTTTCGTTAGATGTTAATGAGAGATAAAGTCTTAGTGCTTTTTGCTCACTGTCAGTGTCCTTAGAACTTAAAATGTGGCTTCTTATAGATGTGCGCAAGAGACTATTTTTTAGAGTATCTAACTCAACTTTATCATCAATTAATTTTAATTTATTATTGATATGAATATAGGACTCATCGTTATAAGGAAGCGCATCACTGTATTCTTCAAATGCCAGATAATCAAAATGCTTTAATAAGAATCTATAATAAGCATAATGCGTTTGCAACTTCTGGTTATTGTAATCTATTTTATTTCTAAAATCAAAATAGGATTCTCCAAGAGCATTTTTGTCTATTTTGCCACCTCTCCCAAAATGGGCATACGGATAAACTTCCCTTTTAAGCAAATAATCATATAATATATTTGCCTCTGCAATTTCGATAAACCCTTTACAGGGCTTATTTTTTTTATCAAACTTTTTCAATCGTTGCACCCTCACATCACGCATGGAATCCAGTTTTGGTAAAAATTCATCTGGAGGTAGGGTGTAAAAGACCGGCATTTTTTTATTTTCTTGTTCATTATACAAGAACATATCGATCATAAAATTATTTCGTTCGGCACCTTCCCCAGTAAATGCAAGTGATTCATCAAAATCTACGGTATTCAAACGGGCCATAAGACTATCACCCGGTTCAAGATAAATAATTTGATATTCAATGTGCACGAAGTTGTAAATTCCTTTTTCAACGCTATCCAGGCGGTATAAAAACCTGTTGTCTTGGTCTAAGGGAATAGTATCAATAATACGTTCATTTCGGGTAAGTATGATATGAGGTGCGTTTGGGTTTATAATCTCACCACCAAACCAAGCACCAGTGTCTTGATCTTTGTCAGAAGATGAGCACGAGAAAAGGAGTAATAAAAAGGGAGTAAGGAGTAGTATTTTATTCATTCGCAATCCTTGAAATATGTACTTATGCATTCACAAATGTATAGTTAGAACACATAGTGTGATGTTAATTGTGAGTTAAAACAAATTTTTAAAACGTTAATATTTCTCAAAACGATGCCAATTGGTTAATTTTGCGCCCAATTTAAAAATGAGTTTATGTTATCAGTTTCCAATCTTTCCGTTCAATTTGGTAAAAGGGTCCTTTTTGATGAGGTGAATATTACCTTTACCAGTGGGAATTGTTATGGTATAATAGGCGCCAACGGTGCCGGAAAATCTACCTTCTTAAACATTATTTCAGGTAAGGAAGATCCCACCTCCGGAAAAGTTCACCTGGAACCCGGTAAAAGAATGTCTGTTCTAGAACAAAACCACAATGCCTATGATGATACTCTGGTTTTGGAGACGGTTGTAATGGGAAACAAAGAACTTTTTGCCATAAAGCAACAGATCGATAAACTCTATGAAGACTATAGTGACGAAAATGCCGAAAAAATTGGTGAGCTTCAGGTAACCTTTGAAGAAATGAACGGATGGAATGCAGAGAGTGATGCCGCAGCCCTTTTGTCAAACCTGGGGATTTCAGAAAATGTGCACTACAACTTGATGAAAGACCTTGACGGAAAACAAAAAGTGCGCGTGCTCCTTGCCCAGGCACTTTTTGGCAACCCTGATGTTTTGATTATGGATGAGCCCACAAACGACCTGGATTATGAAACTATCACGTGGTTGGAAAACTTTATTGCAAATTATGACAACTGTGTGATCGTGGTTTCTCACGACCGTCACTTTCTTGATGCCGTGTGTACCCACATAAGCGATATTGATTTTGGAAAAATAAACAGCTACAGCGGCAACTATACTTTCTGGTATGAATCCAGCCAGCTGGCAGCCAGGCAAAGATCTCAGCAAAACAAAAAAGCAGAAGAAAAGAAAAAGGAATTACAGGAGTTCATTATGCGTTTTAGTGCAAACGTAGCCAAATCAAAACAGGCAACTTCTCGAAAGAAAATGATCGAAAAATTAAATATCGATGAAATAAAACCATCTAGCAGACGCTATCCTGCAATCATATTTGAACGTGAGAGAGAGGCCGGGGATCAAATACTTAACGTAAGTAACCTAGTTGCATCCCTAGATGGTGAAATCCTTTTTAAAGACGTTGATATCAATCTTGCAAAAGGTGATAAAGTAGTTGTCTATTCTAAAGACTCAAGAGCAACAACTGCCTTATATGAAATATTAAACGGAAACCAAAAACCAGATTCAGGGAAGTTTCAATGGGGGATTACAACCACACAAAGTTATTTGCCTCTCGACAATTCAGGATTTTTTCAAGAAAAGCTTTCGCTGGTTGACTGGTTGCGTCAATGGGCAAAAACTGAAGAAGAACGTGAAGAAGTTTATTTACGGGGCTTTTTAGGAAAAATGATTTTCAGTGGGGAAGAGGCTTTGAAAACATCAAATGTTCTTTCGGGAGGTGAGAAGGTGCGATGTATGCTTAGCAGAATGATGATGATGCGTGCGAATGTGCTTATGCTTGATGAACCCACAAACCACCTAGACCTTGAATCTATTACTGCTTTTAATAACTCTTTAAAGAATTTTAAAGGCACGGTGCTCTTGACCACTCATGATCACGAATTTGCACAAACAGTGGGCAACAGGGTTATTGAATTAACGCCCAATGGAATTATTGACAGGTATATGACCTTTGATGAGTATATGGATGATACTAAGCTAAAGGAATTGCGCAAGAAGATGTATAGCGTTGAAGTATAGTTCCTTATGTATGAGTGCAACAATCAATCGTTCACTAATTTTTTGCCAATAATTGAACCTGCTACAGCTCCCGCTATCCCACCGGAGATTGTAACGGTATGATCAAAATCTAGTATATTTAATATACCAACCGTCACTACAGCAACAATAATTGCCACAAGCAACACGCTAAATATGGATTTTGATTTCATTGGAAAATTTAATCTTTAGACAGCAGATTTAATTTTTCAAATACCTTCAAGAGCCTCACTAACAATGGGGCCAGCTTTTTCAACTTCATCTTTATGGATAAATAGCTGTACTAAATCAGGCAAGCCACCGCCAAAACCACCCCGCAGTCCACTCTCGAGATCGTCCTTTACTATGGGGTTGATTCCTGCATCCTGAAGATGGCTTTGCAGCATTTTCACTATCACCATTGGGCCAGTATATACCCTTACATAATCACTGTTATTTTCGTCTCCCATAATTTTATGCATTAAAATATTTACTGTTCCAAATGGCATTGTTAAAATTTTTACCTAAAGCAAAGCCGTAAAATAAAACAACAGCAGCGAGCCACTTAAACATAAATAAAAATACAACAAAAGTATTTGCAATCGACTCTTCTTTTGAAAAAAGACCATTTGGCACCAGAAAAGTGGCAAGAACACTAATTCCCAAAATTGTAAAAACAAGATTTTCAAAGTTTTTATAAGGCCACACAAGCCATTTTCTAAGTGGGTGTAAGTCATTTCCCCATTTGTGAACCAAATAAAAATAATCATTGCCCAAAGAAGCAAAAAGCATGGGGTCATCTGCGTTTTCGAGCCTAAAGAGTTTTGAAGGGGCTACAATTTTGAGTTCGGTTATTTCAGTTTCATGGAGTTGCTCCAAAGCTTTGAGTTTTTCAGAAGCTTCTACCGGGAAACTGTTCTTGAAGAATTTGAAATCTAAAAAACGTAATCTATAATCTATACAAATTTTTTTGATATCATCTAAGTGAAAAATATGATCAGTCTTTAGATATTGAACCTTGAATTTATTCTGTGACTTTGTATCCTTGACCTGATTTATATGGGTATTACTTATTTCTTCAAAGATAATTTTTGAAGAGCGCTTTTCCCGGACCTTTTGTAAACAGCTTTCTAAGTTAGTTTTAGTAAGCATAGCGTTTTTGTTTTAAAGTTAAACTGAAAAAATGTAGTAAGCAAAATTTTAACAATCAGGAGAATATGTAAAACATTTCCGGGTATGGGACGTTATATTTGCTAAACCTATTATTTGTATATTCGCACTATAAAATTTTCAATATGCACAACATAAAAATTAAATATCTTGTTTTTTCATTGGCACTGCTTTTGGGCTCCACATCTATATTTGCCCAAAATAAATATGCCGAAAGCAACACTACTGTAGTAAAAAAACTCCTTGACAGAGATACCATTTATTCAAACAAATCTTTAAAAGCAACAGCTTCTGATATAGCTTCTTTTTCTTTATTAAATGATGTCTATACCCTTATAGATTTTAATTCACTCACTGATAATGAAGAGATGGTCACTGTTTTTGTCACGAAAGACTCAGGATTTCCACAGATGGATAAAGAAGAACGTGAAGCGTTCTTTTCTGAGAATAATAAAGCTAACCTGATTGAGATTATTTCATATTACATTATACCGGGTCGTGTTGATGAACACGCCATTTTAAAAGCTATAGAAAGAGGAAATGGAAGTGCAAACTTCAGGACCCTAAGCGGGGAAAACCTCAGGTTTAAAAAAGAAGGTGAGACCGTGTACCTTTTAACCGGTAATGGTTCAAAAAATGCATTACTACAAACCAATTTCCGCCATAGTAAAGGCTTCTTTCACTTGACAAATGGCTTGGCACTTCCTAAAACTCAAAAATAGAGCATAAGTTTTTATTTTTGAATAGGTTAATTTCACGTTAAATATGTACTAATTGATTCCTAACATATATTTTGTTTAATATTTTGTTTATATCTTTAAACAATAAAATTAAATGCAAGGTTTTTCATTGTAAATATCCTTACATCAAATAAAACCGTATTGATTTAATTTTCGTTTATAGAGTAAGTAGTAATAATCAATTAAACAAAAATCGTTATGAAAAAGAAAAATCTATTAAGTGCATTTGTATTGACATTTGCATTGATTGCAGGAACTTCAGTATTTGCTCAAAAAAGTGCTAAAGACACTAAAATGGTAGGTGGTGCAGCGATGTATCCTTCCAAAAACATTGTTGAAAACGCTGTAAATTCAAAAGATCACACAACCCTAGTTGCTGCTGTTAAAGCTGCAGATTTAGTAGAAACTTTACAAACACCCGGACCTTTTACCGTGTTTGCCCCCGTAAACAAAGCTTTTGAAGCACTTCCTGAAGGAACTGTAGAAAACCTCTTAAAGCCAGAAAATAAAGCCGCATTACAGGGTGTATTGACCTACCACGTTGTTGCCGGCAAATTCAGTGCAACAGATGTTATTGCAGCCATAGAAAAGTCAAATGGCACTGCAACCTTTAATACTGTTTCCGGTGGGAAGCTTATGGCAAAATTAAAGGACGGGAAAGTTCAGTTGGTTGATGAAAATGGAAGAACAGCATTTGTAACCATCGCTGATGTGAACCAGTCAAACGGGGTAATTCACGTAATTGACACAGTTGTTTTGCCCAAATCGTAATGGGAGAATAATTGCTATGAAAGAAAAACGCCCTCACAAGGGCGTTTTTTGTTTTACAAACTATCTTAATTCAGCGCCCAGTTCCTTCTCAAAAGATTGCTGAAGTTTATTCATAATTTTTTCAATTTGCTTGTCAGTGAGGGTTTTTTTGTCATCCCGCAAAGTGAAACTCACCGCATAAGATTTTTTTCCTTTGGGAAGGTTTTTACCGAGATAAACATCAAACAAGCTCACATCCTTTAACAAATGCTTTTCGGTTTTAAAGGCTATGTCATAAATACTTTGAAAAGGGACGTCTTCATTTAGCAATAAAGCAAAATCCCGGTTGACTTCAGGAAACTTAGGTATTTCTGAAAGTTTAAGAGTATTTTTTTCTAAATACTCTAGTATGATATCCCAATTAAAATCGGCAAATAACACCTCCGTATCAATTTCAAAATGTTTTAAAATACCTTTTTTAATTACCCCAAAAGAAACGATAATTTTTCCATTGTTTTCATAAGAAAGACCTTCACTAAAACCGGAATGGTGAAGCGTAGGGTTCGTCTTGAAAGAGATCCCTAAACGATTTAAAATACTGTCAACGGTACCTTTCAAAAAGAAAAAATCACTTTTTTTATCCACTATATTCCAGTGGGATGTGTCTTTATTTCCTGAGATGGTTAATGTAAGGTGCTTATTTTCATTTCTTGAATCTGCATTTTGGTGATAGGTTTTTCCAAATTCAAAAAGTTTTAAATCGTGCCTTTTTCGGTTGTGGTTATACGCAACAGCTTCCAGAGCCGAAATCATCATATTCTGGCGCATTACAGAAAGGTCTAGACTCAGGGGGTTGAGCATCTTTATCGTCGAGGATTCGTCAACAACATCAGCAAGTTTGTTGTGTTTCACTGAAGTGAGTGAGTTTGCCATCATTTCATAAAATCCTTGCCCATTGAGTTGTGCAGCGATTTTATTTTGAATTTGATAGTCTTCAGTAACTGACGTTTTAGAGATTGAAGCATTCAGCTTTTCGGTGAACCCTATATTATTATATCCATATACACGTAAAATTTCCTCTACAACATCAGCTTCACGGGTAACATCATTCCGGTATGCAGGTATGGTAAGGCCAAGCCCGCTTTCGGTTACATTGTTTACTTTTATTTCAAGTGAAGTCAATATATTTTTAATGGTTTCCTTGGGGATTTCTTCCCCGATCAATGCAGCTGTTTTATCAAAAGAAAGAAACACCTGGAAATCATCAATTTTTTTTGGGTAGATATCCACCACATCACTGGTAACCATACCGCCGGCTATTTCCTTTATTAGAATAGCGGCCCTCATCAAGGCATATTCGGTAATATTTGGATCAATTCCCCTTTCAAACCTGAAAGAAGCATCTGTATTTAAGCCGTGACGTTTTGCTGTTTTTCTGATGCTGACAGGGTTGAAATAGGCACTTTCAAGAAATATACTGGTGGTTTCTGTTGTAACACCACTGTCAATACCCCCAAAAACACCGGCAATACACAATGGTTTTTCGGCATCGCAAATCATTAGGTCATCTTGGTGAAGTACCCGTTCAATTTCGTCGAGTGTGGTAAATTTTGTACCGTTTTTTAATGTTTTTACTTCAATTTTTCCACCGCTTATTTTACTACTGTCAAAAGCGTGTAGTGGTTGACCAAGTTCATGTAAAACATAATTAGTGATGTCAACAATGTTGTTTTTGGGCTTTAACCCGATCGCTTTAAGGCGGTTTTGAATCCAAGCAGGAGAGTCAGTTACCTTAATGCCTGAAATAGTGACCCCGCAATAACGTGGGGATAGGTCTTTATTTTTAACTTCTACATTAATTTTATGTGTGCGGTTGTCAACCCTAAAATTTACGTTTGAGGGTGTGATAAACTCCAGTTGCTTTTCTTGTTGTAGTAAGCCGGCCCTCAAGTCTCTGGCAGTACCCCAATGACTCATGGCATCAGCCCGGTTAGGGGTGAGGCCTATTTCAAATACTTCGTCACTCTCAATTTCATAAACTTTTGAAAGGGGTGTTCCCGGTTTGAGGTTTTTGTCAAGCACTAAAATACCATCGTGGCTTTTGCCAAGACCAATTTCATCTTCTGAACAAATCATTCCTTCACTTATCTGGCCTCTGATTTTTCCTTTTTTGATTTCCCAGGCTTCACCAGTTTCTGAATATAACATTGATCCAATTGTTGCCACAGGTACTTTTTGGCCGGTTGCAACATTGGGTGCTCCACATACAATATGCAAAGGCTTGTCATTCCCTATGTTGACAGTAGTAACTTTTAAACGGTCTGCGTCAGGATGTTTTTCACAGGTTAGAACTTCTCCTACAACAATTCCTTTTAACCCGCCTTTGACAGATTCAAAAGCAGAGATGCCTTCCACTTCCAGCCCCAAATCGGTAAGCAGTTTTCCGGTTTTTTCAGCATCCCAATCAATATTGATAAATTGTTTTAACCAGTTGTATGAAATCTTCA
>JBBDVI010000037.1:0-9400 GCA_040903465.1 Flavobacteriaceae bacterium | reverse complement strand
GCTTTATTTTTGATGTATTCATAATCACCACGCTTGGGATAGCTTTCGCCCATAGCGCTTTCATATAAACCGGAACTGCCTGTAATGACAAGAGCATGAATGTGTTGGGGATACAGTTTTGCACACAATAAAGCAATGTGACCACCCAGCGAATTGCCCAATAAAACGACATCTTTTAAATCCATATGAACGATAAAATCCCTCACATAAGTTGCAATGTTTTTAACGTTTGTTTTTAAAAGGGGCAAGGTATAAATGGGAAGTTCAGGAAGGATGACGCGGTATCCTTTTTCAGAGAAATGATTCGTGACAGAATCAAAATTACTCAAACCACCCATCAACCCGTGTAAGATAATAATCGGCTTGCCTTCTCCGATTTCAAAATAACTGAATTTCCCTTCTTTCTTTAAATTCTTTATCATGAAATGCACTTCTTTAACATTAGCAAATATAGACATTTCAATGTTATAAATAATATTTCAAATTCTAACTATATCCACCTTGATTTTTCCTCTTTTATCAATCACACCAACAAAAGTTATAAACAGCGATCATTTTTAAATACCCTCATTGTTTCTAAGTAATTATAGCTTAATAGGTTAGTTTGTGGTAAAATTTATCAACAAAGTGGGAAAAAGTGGGTAAAAGTGGGAAAAAATAAATATATTTGAAATTGAAAAGTATAACCTAATCCTAAAAATGCGCAATCTCATAGGAACATATGAATGTAAAGCAGACGCCAAAGGGCGTGTGATGCTTCCTGCTGCGCTTCAGAAACAGCTCACGCCCATTCTGGAAAAAGGATTTGTGCTCAAACGTGCAGTTTTTCAGGATTGCCTGGAATTATACCCTATGGAGGAGTGGGAGCAGTTAATGCAAAAAATTAACAAGCTCAACCGCTTCAACAGAAAAAACAATGATTTTGTGAGGCGTTTTACTGCCGGGGTGAAAGTAATCGAGCTCGATACTACCGGTCGCCTTTTAATTCCTAAAGATCTTGTTGCCTTTGCGGGCATCAGCAAAGATATTGTCCTTTCATCTGCAATAAATATTGTTGAGATCTGGGACAAGGAAAAATATGAAAAAGCCATTGATGATGCTGCAACAGATTTTGCAGACCTGGCTGAAGAAGTAATGGGAGACCAAACCAATGATAACAATGATGTATCATAACCCGGTATTGTTACATGAAACCGTTGAAGGTTTGAACATCAAACCTGACGGGGTTTATGTTGATGTCACTTTTGGCGGCGGTGGGCATTCCCGTAAAATTATGGAGCAGCTGGGTGAAAAGGGAAAACTCATTGCATTTGACCAGGACCCTGACGCCTTGCAAAACACGATTGATGATGAACGTTTTTTACTGATACACCAAAATTTCAGGTTTATTAAGCGGTTTTTAAGACTTCATGGAATTCTTAAGGTTGACGGTATTTTAGGTGATTTTGGAGTTTCGTCGCATCAGTTCGATGTGGCAGAACGCGGATTCTCCACTCGTTTTGAAGCCGATTTGGATATGAGGATGAATCAAGGGGATGCACTTTCAGCTTATAATGTGGTCAATGATTATGGTGAAGAAGATTTAAAAAATGTGTTGTTTCAGTACGGCGAATTAAAAGCTGCAAAGGGAATGGCGCGTGTGCTGGTTGAAAACAGGGCAAATGCACCCATAAAAACCAGTGAGGATTTAAAAAATGCTTTGGGAAGGTTTTTACCACAACATCGGGAAAATAAAATACTGGCCCAGATATTTCAGGCAATACGCATTGAGGTCAATCAGGAAATGCAGGCCTTGAAAGAGTTTTTGTTGCAAACAGAAGAATTGCTTCCGGTGGGCGGAAGGTTAAGTCTTATTTCATATCACTCTTTAGAAGACAGGTTGGTGAAGCGCTATATAAGAAGTGGGATGTTTGAGGGTGAGCCCGAAAAGGATGTTTTTGGACACGTGACCGTTCCCTTTAAAAAAGTGGGGAAATTAATGGTTCCTTCAAGAGAGGAAATAAAACAAAACAGCCGGGCGAGAAGTGCAAAACTGCGCATCGCCGAAAGAATTTGATATCAGTTAAAAAATGAAAGCGAATATTTATCACATATTAAAAGGAAGGTTTCTCATAAGTGATGATGCATTCAAAAACTGGAAGTTTATCATTTTTCTGTCGTTGTTGGCTATTGTTATGATTTCGAGTGCTCACAGTGCAGACAGAAAAGTTCATGAAATTGCTAAAATCAACAATGAGGTAAAAGAGCTTCGCAGCGAGTTTGTGGATGTTCGTTCAAAATTAATGAAAGTAAAAATGGAAAGTAAAGTGGTGCTTCAAATGGAGGCCAAAGGATTGAAGCCTTCTGAAAATCCACCGCAAAAAATAATAATCAGCAAACAAAAAGAATAAAAATGGCATTTGAAGATAAAAGCATATTACACCGGCTTTACATCGTTGCAGGATGTATGTTTCTCTTCGCTATTGCTGTGTTGTTTAAACTTGTGAATATTCAGTTTGTAGAAGGAGAAAAATACAAAGAGCTAGCTAAAATAAACACCACCAAAAACTTTGTCATTCCTGCCAACCGTGGAAACGTCTATGCAGATGACGGAAGTTTACTGGCCACATCGGTTCCTAAATATGACATCAGATTTGATGCTGTGACAGTGAGCAGTGAAAATTTTGAAAAAAACATTCAGCCGCTATCCGAAGCTTTGTCTAAAAAGTTTGGCAAATTGGCTTCCTTTTATGAAAACCTGTTCAGAAAAGCACGTGCTGATAAAAACAGGTATTTACTGGTGGTAAGAAAACTTGGGTATTCAGATTATATGGAAGTGAAGAGTTTTCCCATGTTTAATCTGGGGCCATTCAAAGGAGGAATAATCACAGAGCAGAGTACGTTTCGGGAGCACCCCATAGGGAAAATAGCTGAACGCATGGTGGGATATGAGCGAATAGACGAAAATGGTTATAAGACCCGCGTAGGTCTTGAAGGAGCTTATGGAGAGTATTTACAAGGCAAAGACGGAAAACGCCTGAAACAAAAAATAGCCCAGGGTCAGTGGAAGCCCATCTTTGACGAAAACGAAGTCGAGCCGCAAGACGGTTATGATGTAATCTCAACCATTAATATCAATATTCAGGATATTGCACACCACGCCCTTTTAAAACAGCTGGAAAAATATGAAGCTGATCACGGAACCGTGATTGTTATGGAAACCAAAACCGGCGAAATTAAAGCTGTGTCAAATTTAGGAAGGACTTCGCAAGGCACTTATTATGAAAAATTAAACTATGCCATTGGTGAATCTCATGAACCGGGTTCTACATTTAAAGTTATGGCGCTTACTGCTTCCCTTGAAGACAAAGTTATTGACACAAGCACCGTTGTTGATACCGGAAACGGTGTCCATACCTTTTACGGAAAAAGGGTTCACGATTCCCGAAAAGGTGGTTATGGAAAAATATCTGTTGGCAATGCTATTGAGGTTTCGTCAAATATCGGTATTGCCAAAGTTATTGAAGAGCATTACCACAAAAATCCGGCACGTTTTGTTGAGATTCTTCAGAAAATGAATTTGAACAAGCAAATTGGCCTTTCTATTGTTGGTGAAGGGAAGCCAAAAATACCACATCCGTCTGATAAAACCGGGTGGAGTAAAAATGCATTGCCGTCTATGGCTTATGGTTATGGAGTCTCCCTAACGCCGTTGCAAACACTCACTTTCTATAACGCTATTGCAAATGACGGTGTTATGGTCAAGCCCCGGTTTATAAAGCAGGTAAAAGCCTGGAATAAAGAAATACACACATTTGACAAAGAAGTCATAAATCCGCAAATAGCTTCTCTTGAAACCATCAAAAAAGTTCAGGAGGTGCTTAAAAATGCAGTGGAAAAAGGCACCGGAAAAGGACTTTATTCGCCTGACTTTTCCATGGCAGGAAAAACCGGGACTGCACAAACCGAGTACTGGATGGAAGACTGGTCTTCAAACAAGAGGTATATTTCTTCTTTTGCCGGTTATTTTCCCGCAGAAAACCCCAAATATTCCTGTATTGTCGTTATACACAAGCCTAAAGTAACCACGGGATATTACGGGGCAGATGTCGCCGGGCCGGTATTCAAAAGCATTGCGCAAAAAATATATATCGACTCTCCCAATACAGAACAAGTAAAGGACCTAAATGTCCTTCAGGCAAATGTGGAAAAGGACTTTCAAAAGTTTTTCGCGCTTTCAAAAAAGGAGCATACTGCCATTCCCAATGTAAAAGGAATGCCTGGAATGGATGCCATTTCACTGCTTGAAAACCTGGGACTCAAAGTAAAAATTACCGGAAACGGAACTGTAAAATCACAATCACTGCCGGAAGGCGAACAATTGATAAAAGGAAAAATAATACTGTTAGAATTATCCTCATGAACCTGAGAGACATCTTATATAAAGTAACAATCAATGCTGTTGTTGGAAACACAGATGTTTCTGTTAGCAACCTTGAATTCGACTCCAGAAAAGTCGCGTTCAATGATTGCTTTATCGCTTTGAGCGGAACGATCTCTGACGGTCATGAATTTATTGAAAAAGCTGTCAACCAGGGAGCTTTGGCTGTTGTTTGCGAAAAATTACCTGAGGTATTGATTAACGGTGTTACCTATGTTCAGGTAGAGGATTCAAAAAAAGCGCTGGCTATTATGGCTTCCAACTATTTTGGTAATCCCTCTGATAAGCTGAAACTGATCGGTATTACGGGAACAAACGGAAAAACTACAATTGCCACTCTTTTATATCACTTATTTAAAAATGCAGGATATAAGGTGGGGCTGCTTTCTACAGTGAAAATTTTAGTTGATGATGAGGAATATGAAGCGACACATACGACCCCTGATTCTGTTTCACTCAATTATTACCTCAACGAAATGGTTATGAATGGTGTTGAATATTGCTTTATGGAAGTGAGCTCTCACGGTATCCATCAAAAACGCACCGAAGCTTTAAAATTTGCAGGAGGTGTGTTTACAAACCTTTCGCAAGATCACCTGGATTACCACAATACCTTTGCCGAATACCGCGATGTTAAAAAAGCTTTTTTTGATCAATTGCCAAAAACGGCTTTTGCCCTTGTAAATGAAGATGACAAAAACGGCATGGTGATGCTTCAAAATACAAAAGCACAGAAATACACTTATGCTTTAAAAACTCAGGCAGACTTTAAAGCACAGGTTTTGGAGAACCAGTTCAGCGGACTCCTGTTGAAAATCAACAACAATGAACTTTGGTCAAAACTTATCGGAAATTTTAATGCATATAACCTCCTGGCTATTTATGGTGTGGCATCACTTTCAGGACTTGAGGAATTGGAAATTTTAAGGCTTATCAGTGAACTGGAAAGCGTTAGCGGAAGGTTTCAATATCAAATATCAGAACAAAAAATCACGGCAATAGTTGACTATGCACATACTCCTGACGCCTTGAAAAATGTACTCGAGACCATCAACAGCATTCGCACCGGAAATGAAACTTTGATTACCGTGGTGGGTTGTGGCGGAAACAGGGATACATCAAAACGTCCTAAAATGGGTCAAATAGCATCAGCCTTGAGCAACAAAGTGATTTTTACAAGTGACAATCCCCGGAATGAGGATCCTGATGGCATTATTGAAGATATCGAAAAAGGGGTGGAGCCACAAAACTATAAAAAAACAATGGCCATTACAGACCGTAAACAAGCCATCAAAACGGCCTGCCAGCTAGCCGAAAGCAACGACATCATATTAATTGCCGGAAAAGGCCACGAAACCTATCAGGAAATAAAAGGAGAGCGATTTGATTTTGATGATTTTAAAATAGTAAATGAATTTTTAAAGCAATTAAACAAATAACATATGTTGTATTACTTGTTTGACTATTTAGATAAAAATTTCAATATACCGGGAGCGGGACTTTTTCAGTTTATCTCCTTTCGCTCTGCTATGGCGATTATTGTCTCTTTGTTTATTGCAATTGTTTACGGAAAAAAAATCATCAATTACCTGAGGAAAAAGCAAATTGGAGAAACCGTGCGTGATTTGGGCCTTGAAGGTCAAAATGAAAAAGCAGGTACGCCCACTATGGGAGGAATCATAATCATTTTAGCCACATTGATTCCTGTTTTTCTATTCGCTAAACTCGATAATATATATGTGATCCTCCTCATTTTTACAACCATCTGGATGGGCATTATCGGGTTTATCGATGACTACATAAAAACATTTAAAAAGAACAAACAAGGTCTCCCCGGGAAGTTTAAAGTTTTTGGCCAAGTGGCCCTTGGAGTTGTCGTAGGGGCAACGATGTATTTTCATCCGGAGATAACTGTGAAACTCGATGATGATATGCAGGCAAAAACGCATCAGGTAGTAGAAATGAGTGATCAGCAAATTGCCAATCAGGAAACCAAAGCCCTGGTGACGACCATTCCGTTTATGAAAAACAATGAGTTTGATTATTCACAACTCATCAGTTGGTTGGGAACTGACTATTTAAAATATGCCTGGTTGATTTTTATTCCCATTGTCATTTTTATTGTTACTGCTGTTTCCAATGGTGCCAATCTCACCGATGGCATTGATGGTTTGGCTGCAGGCACATCGGCGATTATTGTTTTGACCCTGGGCATTTTTGCCTGGGTTTCCGGTAACATCATTTTTTCAGATTATCTGAATATTATGTACATCCCGAGGACGGGTGAAATGACCATTTTCATTACGGCTTTTGTGGGGGCACTCATCGGGTTTTTATGGTATAACACTTTTCCTGCCCAGGTTTTTATGGGCGACACGGGAAGTTTGACCATAGGCGGTATTATAGCTGTGATTGCCATTGCAGTGAGAAAGGAATTGTTGATCCCCATTTTGTGCGGCATCTTTTTTCTGGAAACAATTTCAGTGATGTTGCAGGTGAGCTGGTTTAAATACACAAAAAAGAAGTTTGGTGAAGGCAGGCGCATTTTCAGGATGTCGCCCATTCACCATCATTATCAGATAAAAGGCTATCACGAAAGCAAAATAGTAACGCGTTTCTGGATTGTCGGGATCATACTGGCCGTGTTGACCATTGTTACTTTAAAACTGAGATAGATGGAGCGGCTGGTGATATTGGGCGCCGGTGAAAGCGGCATAGGCACAGCGCTTTTGGGAAAGAAAGAAGGATATGAGGTGTTTGTTTCAGACAAACAAAAAATTAAAGAAAAGTACAAAGAAGTTCTTATACATAATGAGATTGCGTGGGAAGAAGAAAAACATACAGAAGCCCTTATTTGCAATGCTGATGTGGTGATGAAAAGTCCCGGTATTCCGGAGACGGTTCCGATAGTAAAAAAACTGACGGAAAATAAAATCCCGGTTATTTCTGAAATCGAATTTGCATCAAAATTCACAGATGCCATTATCATCGGGATTACGGGAAGCAACGGCAAAACCACAACAGCTACACTGACGTATCACCTGCTTAAAAAAGGCGGCTTGAATGTCGCCCTTGCGGGGAATATTGGTGACAGTTTTGCAAAAAAAGTGGCTGAGGGAAGATATGATTTTTTTGTCCTGGAACTGAGTAGTTTTCAATTGGACGGCATCGTCGATTTCAGACCGCACATTGCTGTTTTGACAAATATCACCCCTGATCATCTGGACCGGTATGAGTATAAATTAGAAAACTATGTGGCTTCAAAATTCAGGATAGTAAAAAACCAGGGCTCTTCAGACTTTTTTATATATGATGCAGATAATGAAATAATTGAAAAAAGCTTGAATAAGTTTCCCACAGCATCTCAAAAAGCACCTTTTTCAGTCTTGAAAAAAATGGAACAAGGGGCTCACAAAGACAACGATAAAATAATAATAACAACAGATAACAAAACCATAGAAATGCCAACAAAAACATTACAGTTACAAGGAGATCACAATTTAAAAAACGCCATGGCAGCTTCAACAGTTGCAAAGCTTTTAAGCATCAGAAAAGCAACCATAAGAGAAAGTTTAGCAAATTTCCAAGGGGTGGAGCATCGCTTGGAAACGGTTCTGAAAATTCAAAACGTGACCTATATCAACGATTCCAAAGCAACCAATGTCAATGCCACATTCTATGCCCTTGACAGTATGACAACGCCCACGGTATGGATTGTGGGCGGGGTTGACAAAGGCAATATTTATGAAGAACTGTTGCCACTAGTAAATGAAAAAGTAAAAGCAATCATTTGTCTGGGTCTTGATAACCAAAAAATCATCAATGCCTTTGGAAATGTAGTTCCTCTAATGATGGAAACAGAATCTATGGAAGATGCGGTGAAGTTGGCATACAGGGTTTCAGAAAAAGGGGACACGGTTTTATTGTCACCGGCTTGTGCCAGTTTTGATTTGTTTGAAAACTATGAAGACAGGGGCCGTCAATTTAAGGAGGCTGTAAGAAATTTATAAAAAAAACATTAAAATGAAACAATATTTGCAAAAACTGGAAGGAGATAAGGCCATATGGGCCGTAGCTGCCCTGTTGGCAATATTGTCATTTTTACCGGTTTACAGTTCCAGCAGTAATTTGGCATATCTCTATGGCGGTAACGGAAACACCTTAAGTTATCTCCTCAAGCATGGCATGCACCTGGTTTTGGGCTTTACCATTATGTTTGGTGTTCATAAAATTCCATATAATTATTTCAAGGCTCTTTCCATTCTGCTATTGCCCATTGTGGCCATCCTCCTTTTGTACACCCTTACACAGGGCACTACAATACAAGGGGCGAATGCAAGCCGCTGGATTCAAATTCCGTTTGTGGGCATTACGTTTCAGACATCGGCACTGGCGATGGTGGTTCTGCTGGTATATGTGGCCAGATACCTTGTCAAAATCAAAGATAAAGTCATCACGTTTAAAGAAAGCATCCTGCCACTCTGGGTTCCTGTTTTTGTGATTGTAGGTCTTATTCTTCCAGCAAACTTCTCCACGGCAGCCATCATTTTTGCAATGGTGATTTTATTGGTTTTTTTGGGTGGATATCCCATCAGGTATTTGCTTTCGGTTTTGGGGATTGGAATCGTTATGCTGACCATTTTTGTCCTTTCGGCGAAAGCCTTCCCTGATTTATTTCCAAACCGTGTAGATACATGGATCAGTCGTGTGGAGAGTTTTACGGACGCCAAAAGTGCCGAAGAAGGCTACCAAATCGAAAAAGCTAAAATTGCGATCGCCACGGGCGGTGTAACAGGATTGGGTCCCGGAAAAAGCGTTCAGAAAAACTTCCTGCCGCAGTCTTCATCAGATTTTATTTTTGCCATTATCGCTGAAGAGTATGGACTGATAGGTGCTCTTTTACTGATGTTTTTATATATGCTGTTGTTGTTTAGGTTGCTCATAGTGGCCAATAAAGCACTTTCAACATTCGGAAAATTG
>JBBDVI010000036.1:0-9541 GCA_040903465.1 Flavobacteriaceae bacterium | reverse complement strand
TGAAGACATTGGTTTGATAAGCGGTATGAATACAAATAGTATTGAAAATGAAATTGAAATCCTTCGCTCCAGACGCTTGTTGCGGAATGTGGTGAATGAACTCGACCTGAATATCAGGTATTTCATTGAAGGAAACATAAAGACTACCGAACTTTTTTCAAACAAGCCATTTACCGTCAGTATTCTCGATAAAAATGAAGATGCGGAATTTCCTAAAAACCCGGTTCAGTTTATTATTATGTCTTCAGATACCTTTCGTTTCATAGATGAAGAAAATGACTTGAGAATTGATGCCGGCTTTGGTGATAAACTAGAACTTCCTTATGGAGCCATTACCGTAATTCCCAACACAGAAGTTTTAAATTCATTGAAAAAGGAGAACTATGCTATTCAGGTCCTTTTCTCTGATGTGGAAAAATTAGTTACCTATTACAGAAATTCCATTCAGGTGAGTCCTGTTGAAAAAAATAGCAGTGTGATAGAATTGACCCTCAATGATCCGGTCAAAGAAAAAGCAGAGCACCTTTTAAACGAACTGGTATCACAATACAACAAAGATGCTATTGAAGACCGGAATATGGTCTCTCAAAATACTGCTGAATTTATTGAAGACCGGCTTCAAATTATTACTAGAGAGCTCGATTCTGTAGAGACAGACAAAGTGATTTTCAAGCAAGAAAACAGGCTTACAGATATTGAAGCCGAAGCGCAACTCTTTTTGGAAAGTGCCAGTGAATTGAACAAAAGACAATTGGATATTACAACACAGCTTGCTGTTGTTGATAATATCATTGATTATCTAAAAGAAGATGATGTCACAGCGTTGTTGCCTGCAAATCTTGGAGTAACAGAAGATGGGTTGGATACATCAATTCAAAATTATAACAAATTGGTTTTGGAAAGAAACCGCATGTTGCGCAGTTCCACAGAACAAAACCCGGTAATTGTCAATTTAACAAATCAGATCAATCAATTAAAGGCAAATGTTCTGCAAAGCCTTAATAATGTAAAATCTTCTCTTCAAAGGAGCCTTGCAGATTTAAACCGTCAGGAGGGCGTTTTTGGTTCTAAAATCACCAAAGTTCCTGATACTGAAAAAGAGTTCAGGAACATTGTGAGGCAACAAAACATAAAAGAAGCACTCTATCTGTTTTTACTGCAAAAAAGGGAAGAGACCTCTTTGTCCCTTGCTGTTACGGCACCCAAAGCAAAAATTGTCGACCAGGCCCACACTTCAACAAATCCGGTTTCGCCCAAGCGAAATATTATTTTTCTTGCAGCCCTTCTTTTGGGTTTACTCATTCCTTTTTTGATTATTTATTTAAATCAACTGCTTTATGACAAAGTAAGGAACCGTAAAGATGTTGAAAGGTATGCACCTAATATTCCGTTGCTGGGGGAAATCCCAAAATTGTTAAGGGGCTCTGATGAATTAATACAAAAGAATGATACCTCAGTACTGGCTGAATCTTTTAGAATACTAAGAACGAATTTACAGTATATTTTTGCTTCCAAAAATATTGAATCCCGTGGGAAAACAATTTTTGTTACGTCAACGGTAAAAGGTGAAGGAAAAACATTTACCTCTGTAAACTTAGCGCTTACGTTATCAAACGTGGGTAAAAAAGTCATTTTAGTAGGGGCAGATATCAGAAATCCGCAGTTACATCGTTTTATTGAAGATTTCCAAAATAAAAAGGGAGTTACAGATTACCTTGTTTCCCCTGAAATTTCTTTAGAAAGTTTAATTCATACATCACCATTTGGTAAAGACCTTGATATTTTATTTTCGGGAAATATTCCTCCAAACCCCGCCGAGTTACTTTTAAATGAGAGGGTAGCTCTTTTGTTTGAAGAATTAAAGCATAAATATGATTATGTGCTTGTGGATACAGCACCCTCTATGCTGGTTACAGATACACTTTTGATTAATAAATATGCTGATATCACACTTTATGTTATCAGAGCAGACTACACCGAGAGAAGACTTCTGGAATTCCCTGTAGACTGCCTTGAAGATGGAAAACTGCAAAGTGTCTCTTTTGTTCTCAATAATGTAAAAATGTCAAATTTTGGTTATGGGAATAAATACGGTTATGCATATGGTGTTGAAAAAACTGGTTTTTTTGAAAATTTAAAAAACAAACTTTTTAAATAATATACCACTCAGAAATTTCAGAAAAAATTTAATGGTTTTCCAAATACAAAAAGCGTCCTGCCATTTTTGGCAGGACGCTTTTTTATTGTGAATGTTCCAGTTGTCTTTATGACTCTTCCATGGTGTGGTAAACGTTTTGCACATCATCGTCTTCTTCAATTTTTTCAAGGAGTTTTTCAACATCTGCAGCTTCTTCTTCGGTAAGTTTTTTTGTTACCTGAGGAATGCGCTCAAAGCCGGAAGAAAGGATTTCAATGTTTTTTTCCTCGAGATATTTCTGGATGTTACCAAAACTTTCAAAAGGGGCATAAATCAGGATACCGTCCTCATCTTCAAAAATTTCTTCTGCGCCAAAATCAATCAATTCCAGTTCCAGTTCTTCAAGGTCAATGTTTTCAGGATTGATCCTAAAGTTACAGGTATGGTCAAACATAAATACCACAGAGCCACTGGTTCCCAGACTACCGTCACATTTGTTGAAATAGGATCGTATGTTTGCTACCGTGCGCGTGTTATTATCTGTTGCCGTTTCAATCAATATGGCAATGCCGTGAGGGGCATAGCCTTCAAAAAGTACTTCTTTAAAGTCTCCCAAGCTTTTATCTGAAGCTCTCTTAATAGCGCGCTCAATATTGTCCTTGGGCATATTGACGGCCTTGGCGTTCTGAATAACAGCACGCAGCCTTGAGTTGGCATCAGGATCAGGACCACCTTCTTTAACGGCCATTACAATGTCTTTGCCAATGCGTGTAAAGGCTTTGGACATGGCAGACCAACGCTTCATTTTGCGTGCTTTTCTGAACTCAAACGCTCTTCCCATAATTTGAAGGATATTATTTTATAAGTGATATTTTTTTGGATTATAATCCGCCAAAATTAAGAATTACTATTAAATATTTAACTTATCAGGGCATCAATAATTTTAGCCAGTTTAAAGTCCTTTTCGGTTAAACCGCCGGCATCGTGTGTTGATAATGTAATGCTCAAAGTATTGTAAACATTGTTCCAGTCGGGGTGGTGACCCATGCCTTCAGCTTCAAAGGCTATGCGTGTCATCACGGCAAAGCAGTCTTTGAAATCATTGAACTCAATGGTGGTGTGGATTGCATCATCGCTATACTCCCAGTTATCTATGCCTGAAAGGTGTTCCTGAATCTGGTCTTCTGTTAATTTTTTCATGAGATTGTGGTTTTAAGTGTTTGTATACTTTCGTTTAAAGTGATTTCAGTAATCACATCATTAACGTTAATACGGAGTTCTTCCGGAAGCAAATTACTTTTGGGAAGCACCGCAAAAAACCGGTCATAATTCACTTCATAGATATGTTTAAAAACCGGCTTTTTAGTTCCCAGTTTCTCGGCTATCTCTTCATATAAATCGTGATGGTGAATCAAATCATTGCTTCCCAAATGAAAGATGCGATATTTGTTTTGATTGATAATATAATGAACTTGTTGCGAAATCTTGGTATCTGTGGTCACATTTATGGCCAGGTCTGCATATACCTCAAAAGGAATACCGTCTCTGATTGCTTTTTTGAGTTCTATTATTTTTGGCGCATTAACCCCTAAAACAAGCGGCAGTCTGAGAATCGCATACTTCTGTGACGGTAATTCTTTAAGCAGCTTTTCAACAGCAATCGCATATTTTCCTTCCCGGGAAAGTGCCAAAGGTTTAGTTTTTTCATAAGCGGGAAATTTATCATACCCGTCAAAAACAGATACCGTTGAAATGTAGAGAAGCCTGCAATCAGGGGTGACAGCAGTATATGCTGATACTTGCTGATGCACTTTATACAAATCCTTAAAATCACCTCCCAAACAGGATATAATGACCTGGGGGTGTACTGTATTTAGAATATCATCAACATCATCTTTTGAGGCGTCAAAATGATAGAATACCTGGTTTTGATTTAAAAACTCGTCCGGGCTGTAATACGTTCCGTAAACATCAAAATAGGAGAGGAGTTCTTTATACAGGGCATTCCCTATAAAACCACTCGCGCCTATGATTAGAATCCTTTTTCCCATTTATTTCTTATAAAATGGGAGTTTAACCAATGTTGCAGGAATGTTGTTTTTTCTTACCTGAATGTAAACCGTGTTTCCTATCTCTGAATTTTCAATACTCACATATCCCAAGCCGATGCCTTTATTGAGTGAAGGAGCCATGGTACCGCTGGTGACAAAGCCTATTTTTTCACCTGATTCATCAACAATATCATATCCCTGGCGTGGAATGCCGCGCTCGTTGAGTTCAAAGGCAACAAGCTTTCTTGTGACACCTTCTTCTTTCTGCTTTTTGAGAGCCTCTGAGTTTATAAAATCTTTTGTAAACTTGGTAATCCATCCGAGACCGGCTTCAATGGGCGAGGTTTCATCTGTAATATCGTTTCCGTAAAGGCAATAACCCATTTCAAGCCTCAGCGTGTCGCGTGCAGCAAGACCGATGGGTTTAATGCCAAACGCTTTTCCGGCTTCCATCACCTTGTTCCATACCTGTTCTACATCACTATTTTTGCAGTAGATTTCAAAGCCACCGCTTCCGGTGTATCCTGTTGCTGAAATAATAACATGTTCAATACCGGCAAAATCGGCTACCACAAAACTGTAAAAAGGAATGCTGCTCAAATCTACTGAGGTTATTGACTGCATCGCCTCCACGGCTTTTGGCCCTTGTATGGCAAGCAGGGAGAAGTCTTCAGATATATTGCGCATTTCAGCGCCCATAGTGTTGTGTTTGGCTATCCAGTTCCAATCTTTTTCAATGTTGCTTGCGTTCACCACCATTAGCCATTTTTCTGCTTCTAGGCGATAGACGATTAGGTCATCCACAATACCTCCGGTTTCATTAGGCAGGCAGCTGTATTGTGCCTTTCCGTCAACCAGTTTTGAGGCATCGTTTGAGCATACTTTTTGAATCAACTCCAGGGCTTTATCCCCTGTGATTAAAAATTCGCCCATATGGGAGACGTCAAAGACCCCCACGGCATTTCTTACGGTTTCGTGTTCAATGGTGACCCCTTCATATTGCACCGGCATATTATAGCCTGCAAACGGGACCATTTTTGCGCCAAGCGCCTCGTGTATGTGTGATAAAGCTGTATTTTTCATGTCTTTTTTTCGCGAAAGCGAAAGTCTGTTTAAAATTATTCCTGATTTATATGTGTTTTCAACATGTCACAAATTTATCTAAAATATAAGAGTTTACCCATTAATTGTTTGAATGTTTTGAACAGAGTGACTAAATTGCATAAGCACTCTCATCTAATATCTAACGCTTAACTTTTTCTAAACATTTAAAATGAAAATATTCACTGCAAAACAAATGTATGAGGCCGATAAGGCAACCGAAGCAAAGGAAGGAATCTCCTCAATCGATTTGATGGAGCGTGCTGCTTTACAGGTATATGCCTGGATTGACCGGCGGTTGCAAAAGTCTGATGTGCCCATTCATATCTTTTGCGGTATTGGCAACAATGGCGGTGATGGTATGGCACTGGGAAGAATGCTCATAGAAAACGGGTATAACACACATTGTTATGTTGTGAACTATAGCGACAAAAGATCAAAATGTTTTCTGATTAATTATGACCGGTATAAAAACACAAGTAAAGAGTGGCCAAAACTTTTAAAGGGGGAACACGATTTTCCCGAACTCACTAATGAAGGCATCATAGTAGATGCTATTTTTGGCATTGGCATCAACCGCCCTCTGGACGGGTGGGTCAAAAAGCTTGTGCAACACATCAATGCTGCCGGGGCTTTTACACTTTCCATTGATGTGCCCAGCGGACTCTTTCCAGATGCCCCCACACCTGATGTTGAGGCGGTGATTAAAGCAAATCTTACCCTGACTTTTCAGGCACCCAAACTTGCGTTTTTCCTTCCTGAAACAGCCGGATTTTCACAAAGTCTTGAGGTACTCGACATTGGCCTTGACAGGGAACATCTTCAGCAAACCCCAACCCAGGCGAAACTCATTCTCAAAAACGATGCTAAAGCTATGTATTTGCCCCGAGAAAAATTCGGGCATAAGGGCACGTATGGTCACGCGCTTATTGCGGGCGGCAGTTACGGAAAAATGGGTGCCGTTGTACTGGCCACAAAAGCCTGCCTGCGTGCCGGCGCCGGAAAAGTAACAGCCCTGATCCCAAAATGCGGATATGACATTATGCAAACAGCTGTGCCTGAAGCGATGGTTATTGTGGATAAAGAAGACAACCAACTCACACACTTTTCAGTAGCGCTGGAAACCACCGTGATTGGAATGGGCATTGGTTTGGGAACCGCAGAAGATACTCTCGCCGGATTTGAAATGTTCCTTTCCAATCAAAAAGCCTCTATGGTACTCGATGCAGACGCCTTGAACCTTTTGTCTCAAAATAAAAAACTGCTCAAACTAATACCTGAAAAATCTGTACTCACCCCGCACCCCGGAGAACTGAAAGGACTCATTGGCAGCTGGAGCGATGACTTTGACAAGCTTTCCAAAACCAAAGCACTCTCCAAAAAAACGGACAGTATCATTGTGGTCAAAGGTGCCAACACTATCACGGTCTATCAAGACAACCTCTACATTAACACCTCGGGCAATCCCGGGATGGCCACGGCAGGCACCGGCGATGTCCTCATGGGAATCATCACCGGCTTGATGGCACAGGGATATGATGGCCTAGTGGCAGCGGTGTTTGGTGTCTATCTGCACGGCAGCGCCGGCGACCTTGCCGTGCAGGATACCGGCTACAATTCGCTCATTGCCGGAGACCTCATTGATTTTATGGGGGATGCGTTTTTGGAGTTGTTTAGGGTGGAGGAACCCCCTTCACCGGATAAATAATTAGCTATTTCAAGGACGGGTCAAACAAGGAGATAGTGTATAGATACTCCATAGATGGTGTATAGATAGTGTATAGATAGTGTATGGATAGTGTATGAGAAATGCATAACCAACTCAATTTACATTTACAATGCTCATAAACGTTAAAGTATACTATTGAGATAAATCAAAATTAGCCTCTGAAATTTCCTTTATTTACAGGCGCTCCCATTGCCTGTACAGAAAAGTCTTCGTCCCTGTTCAGAAAATGCCCCGTTCCTGCACAGGAAAGTTGTCATGCCTGTACAGGAAATGATCTATTTCTGTGTCTGAAACAATTAGAAAAACATTGATGCGGAATTCAAGATTATTAATCTACTACGTCTATGGTGGATTATTGTAATTATTTCTATAAAAAATAAGTCCCACCGAAGCGGGACTAAAGGTTTTTTACCTACGGCATATAGCCTTATTGTGATAAGATTAAAGATTAGGATAAAATTTTCACATTTCAAATGTAATTAAAAATATTTTATCACACAATGAGGAATACCGTAAAATGATTTAAAAGTGTTTTCGTAGCTTTATAAATTATTATGCAAAATAGATAGTATTATGGCTAAAATTTTAGGATTGGACTTAGGGACTAACAGTATTGGGTGGGCGGTTGTTGAAAAAGATGGAAATGAGTGTTCATTATTGGATAAAGGAGTACGTATATTTTCAGAAGGGGTAAAGTCTGAAAAAGGAGTGGAAAGTTCAAGAGCAGCTGAACGAACAGCATTTAGGAGTGCTCGAAAAATTAAATTTCGCAGAAAACTAAGAAAATATGAAACTTTAAAAGTTTTAGCAAAGAACAAAATGTGTCCTTTGTCACTCGATGAAGTTATTGACTGGCGAAAATCTGGTTTTAAGAAGTATCCAATGAATGAAGATTTCTTAAAATGGTTACGAACAGATGATGATAAAAATATAAACCCATATTATTTCAGAGATAAAGCAAGTAGAGGAAAAGCAAGTTTGTTGGAAGTGGGCAGATCATTTTATCACATAGCTCAAAGACGTGGTTTTTTAAGCAATAGACTAGATCAATCAGCCGAAGGGATTTTGGAAGAACATTGTCCTAAAATTGAAGATGTCCTTGAGGAAGCTACAACTATTTTAGAATTAAAAAATGAAATTCAAGACTATTTTGAAGGTTTGGATATCTTGGATAAAAATGTAAAGGACCTAGATGAGGGAGAAAAGAAATTAAAATCACTCTTTAATGCGCTTGATAAAATAATCAAAACTAACGCCTCAGATTTTGAAAAGGCAAAAAATGAAATCATTGAACGCTTAAACAAAAAGGAAAATCTCGGAGTTGTAAAACAAAAGATTAGCGAAATTTCGCAAGCTATGTCCGATGGAAATTTCAAAACCCTTGGACAATATTTTTACAGCCTTTATAATAGTGAAGTTAAAAAGGAAAACAACATTACGAAAGAAAAGGAAAAGTTTAATAGAGCAAAAATAAGAAACCAATACACTGCTCGTGAAGAGCATTATTTAGCCGAATTTGAAATCATTTGTAAAGCGCAAGGCATTAAAGGAATCAATGATACCGAAATATTGCCCGAAAAAAAATACTCTGGTTTAGCTAAAGATATTTACAAAGCTATATTCTTTCAAAGGCCATTAAAATCTCAAAAGGGATTGATCGGAAAATGTTCTTTCGAAAAAACTAAGAGTCGATGCGCCGTATCACATCCAGATTATGAGGAATACAGAATGTGGGCTTATATCAATACCATAAAAATTATAACACCCGAAGATGAAACATTACGGTTTCTTAATGAAGAAGAACGGCAAAAAATTGTACCAAAATTTTATCGAAAAAAAGACCATTTTAATTTTGAGGACATCGCAAAAGAGTTAGTTCCAAAAGGAGCAACATTTGAATTTTACAAATCGTTTAACTCAAAATCTGCTCATTATTTATTCAATTATAAGCCTAAAGATTCTGTTTCGGGGTGTGTTGTTTCAGCATCCTTTAAAAATATCTTTGGTGATGATTGGAAAACAAAAACATTTAGCTATCAAACAAAGAATGCTAAGGGCAAAGATGTAAATGGAAATGTTGATTATAAAGATTTATGGCATTTAATATCAGTCTCCAATAGTGATATTTATCTGCAAGAGTATGCCAAAGAAAAATTAGGTCTTGATGAAAAAAGGGCCAAATCGTTCAGTAAAATTAAATTGAAAAAGGATTTTGCCAGTTTAAGTCTAAACGCCATTACCAAAATTCTGCCATATTTAAAAGAAGGTTTGTTGTATTCGCACGCTGTTTTTATGGCAAACATTTCAACTATTGTAGATAAAAAAATATGGAACGACTTAAAACAGCGTAAGTACATTCAAGACAAAATTGCCAAAATTATAGAAACCAATACTTTCGATAATGGTTTATTGGAAGTAATAAATGTTTTGATAAAAGAATATAAAAAAGAAGGTGTTTATTATTCTATTGAAGCTGAACTAAGTTTTAAAAATGATCTTGAGAAAAAATTAATTCCTTTTTTT
>JBBDVI010000035.1:0-9696 GCA_040903465.1 Flavobacteriaceae bacterium | reverse complement strand
GAGCAAGACAGAAAAAACTGGACAGGAGGGTTGATAGAGTATAACTTTTCACCCAACGTAGGAATGTATGTAGCTGACAGTTGGAATTATGGGGGAGAGGATGAAATACATTATTATAATATTGGTGGCAGTTATACCAAAGGGAGAACGCGTTTTTCAATGAATTATGGCCGTCAACGAGGCGGATTAATATGTGTGGGTGGTGTTTGCCGCTTTGTTCCCGAAAACACAGGTCTTTCTATGAATCTCTCAGTGACTTTTTAAGGAATGAAATAAAAGCTTAAATTTAAAAGCCTGTCAGTTTTTTGACAGGCTTTTAAATTTTTTATAAAGCTGTTAGTGCTTTAATCCTAAAATACTTTCTTTAAGCATTTTTATTTTTGCCTTTGCATCTGCTTCTTTGCTCTTTTCTGATGCTACTACAGCTTCCGGGGCATTGCTTACAAAACGTTCATTGGCTAGTTTGCCTTGAACAGACTTTAAGAATCCTTCGGTATATTTAAGCTCTTCTTTTAGCTTTTCCAATTCCTCTTCAATATTTATGGCACCAGCCATCGGTATGAAATACTCATTTGATTTCACCCTAAAGCTCAATGCTCCGTCTACTTTATCAGTTACGTAAGACAGGGTTTCAATATGACACAGTTTCACGATAATGGAATCAAATTCATTTGTGAAATTTTCAGCATTCATCACGGAAAGGTTTATGGTGTCCTTAAAGGAGATATTTTTTTCTTTCCTAATATTCCTGATTCCGGAAATTACTTCAGAAGCAAACTCAAACTCGGAAACCAATGCGGTATTCGCTGCTCTTTGCTCAGGCCACTGTGAAACAATTAATGCTTCTTCAGGGCTTCTTTTGGCTAAATTTTGCCAAAGCTCTTCCGTCAGGAAAGGCATAAAGGGATGTAATAATTTTAAATTGTTTTCCAAGGCATTAATTACAGCCTCATAGGTTTTTTTATCAATGGGTTGTCCATAAGCAGGCTTTGCCATTTCAAGCAACCAAGAGCAGAAGTCATCCCAAACCAGTTTATAGGTTGCCATCAGGGCGTCGCTTATACGGTATTTGCTGAAATGGTCTTCAATCTCAATCAGCGTGCTTTGCAATTTGGCATCATACCATTCAATGGCTGTTGCGGCATAGTTGGGTTGTTCAAGGTCTTTTACTTCCCATCCTTTTATGAGGCGGAAGGCATTCCAAATTTTGTTTGCAAATCCTTTTCCTTGATTGCATAACTGCTCATCAAACAACAAATCATTTCCTGCTGAAGCACTTAAAAGCAATCCCACACGCACTCCATCTGCGCTATATTTATCAATAAGACCTAGGGCATCGGGTGAATTGCCTAATGATTTTGACATTTTGCGGCGTTGTTTATCCCTTACCAGTCCTGTGAGAAAAACATTTTCAAAAGGGCGTTTTCCGGTGTATTCATAGCCGGCAATAATCATTCTGGCGACCCAAAAGAATAGAATATCGGGACCCGTAACCAGATCGTTTGTGGGGTAGTAGTATTGAAATTCTTTGTTTTCGGGATTGCGTATACCGTCAAAAACACTCATAGGCCATAACCACGATGAGAACCAAGTGTCCAAAGCATCAGGATCTTGTTGTAAATCTGAAAGCATCAGTTGTGGGTTTTCTGATTTTTTTTGCGCAGGCGTAAGGGCTTCTTCTTTGGTTTCTGCAACTACAAAATCATCTTTTCCGTCACCAAAATAAAATGCAGGTATTTGTTGTCCCCACCACAGTTGCCGGGAGATATTCCAGTCCCGAATATTTTCCATCCAGTGGCGATATGTATTTTCAAACTTTTTTGGGAAGAGTTTTACTTCTTCGGTCTCCAGCACAGCTTTTATTGCGGGTTTTGCGAGATCCTCCATCTTTAAAAACCACTGGTCGCTTAGTCTGGGTTCAATCACAGCTTTAGTGCGCTCACTGGTTCCTATTTTGTTTAGATAGTCTTCAATTTTGAGTAAGTGTCCTTTTTCTTCAAGTTCTTTGGCAATTTCTTTTCTGACCACAAACCGGTCTTTGCCTTCATAATGCAATCCGAAAGAATTTAAGGAACCGTCTGGATTTAATATATCAACGATTTCAAGATTGTGCTTGTCTCCCAGGGTTTTGTCATTTTCATCATGGGCGGGTGTTACTTTTAAACAACCGGTTCCAAATTCCATATCGACATATTCATCTTCAATGATAGGAATAATCCTGTTTGCAATCGGGACGATGGCTTTTTTACCCTTTAAGTGTACAAAGCGTTCATCGTTAGGGTTGATACAAATGGCAGTATCTCCTAAAATGGTTTCTGGCCTTGTGGTAGCTATCGTGAGGGTGTCTTTACTGTCTTCTATTTTATATTTGATATAGTAGAGTTTACCTTGTTGCTCTTCAAAAATAACTTCTTCGTCTGAAAGGGTAGTTTGTGCTTCGGGGTCCCAATTGACCATTCGATACCCGCGGTAAATGAGTCCTTTGTTATATAGATCAACAAATGATTTGACAACCGAAGCAGACATATCGTCATCGAGTGTAAATTTTGTGCGTTCCCAATCACAGGAACAGCCTAGTTTTTTTAATTGTTCCAGGATGATTCCGCCATGTTTGTCAGTCCAATCCCAGGCGTGTTTTAAAAATTCTTCCCGGGTTAAGTCAGGTTTGTTTATGCCTTCACTCTTGAGTTTTGCAACCACTTTTGCTTCTGTTGCGATAGAGGCGTGGTCTGTACCGGGAACCCAGCAGGCATTAAAGCCTTTGAGACGAGCTCTTCTTATAAGGACATCTTGGATAGTATTATTGAGCATATGTCCCATGTGCAAAACGCCGGTAACGTTGGGTGGAGGGATTACAATGGTATAGGGTTCTTTCTCATTGGGTGTGGAATGAAAGAAGTTGTGCTCCATCCAGTAGTCATACCACTTGTTTTCAACTGTTCTGGCATCATAGTTTGAAGAGATACTCATTTTTTGGTCTGATTTTTGAAATAATATGCAAAAGTAGTTATAACTTCAAGATAATAAAAGTGAATAAATTAATTTGCTTGAAGTGTAAAAAGTAATTACATTTACAATTCTTAAAATTTAGAAATTATGAAAAAATTAGTTTTGATATTATTTGTAGGACTGGTAAGTTTTGCAACACAAGCACAAACTGCTGAAATCACTTTTGAAGATGACACTATTGATTATGGTGAAATTGAAAAAGGAAGCGATGGTGTACGCACCTTTAAATTTACAAATACAGGTGATGCGCCTCTTGTTATTGAAGATATCAAGTCAACTTGCGGATGCACTATACCAAAGAAACCTTCAGGACCCATATCTCCAGGAGCTTCAGACGTGATAGAGGTTAAATATGACACCAACCGTGTGGGACCTATAAGAAGGTCAATCAGTGTTTTTTCAAACGCTCAGGAACCTATCGTTACCTTAAAAATAAAGGGAACAGTAAAAGGATAATTTAATTCACGATATTTTAATTCATAGCCTCCTTGATTTCAAGGAGGCTTTTTTATATATCTTTCAAATCAAATTTTACTTTCTGTTCATAACCGTTTCTGGAAATGGTCATTTTTATCGTTTTTCCTTCACGGGTATAAAACATTTGATTAAGCTCGTGAAGTTGAAATTTAAAGGCAGGCGTGCTGTTCACTTCTAAAATTTCATCGCCCACTTTAATCCCTGCAATTTCTGCAGGAGAACCTTTTCTAATCTCTACAACTACAAAAACCTGTTCAACTCTTAGCTCCATTTTTGGGGAAAGGTTTAAATTAAATACAGAAAAGCTCTCATTTTGATTGTTTCTGTATCTGTCAGACGAAACGTTTTTTTGTTCTTTAACTAAAGTGAACCCTCCTTGCTGTAGTGTCAAACCACTCATGTTATAGTAAAAGGGCTCGTTAAAATATTTATTTCGCTTCAGCTGAATATAAGCATCATTATAATTTATGGTCCAATTGAAGCGCTTCAAAAGCTCTCCACCTATACTTCCATTCCTGTTTTTTTGGTTGGTAAGAATATCAACAAATTCAACATCAGGGAAAGCCGTGTTTACATTGGGAAAGTTAAAACCGGCCATAGTGAACTCATCAACTTTTGAACGTTTTCCGTAAATGCTTCCATTGATTCCTAGGCCCAAATAATCTTCAAAGGCATTTTCAGGGATAACTATGTTTTCATCACTGTTTTCAAATAACCATAACGCATCTCCGGAACCGGAGTCAATGAGTAAATTCACATCTTTTGTATGACCGTTTTCTTTAAATTTTGCCGTAAGATGAGGTTTATCATTCTTAAAAATCAAATCTTTTTCCACGCAACCACGACATTTTCTCTTTTTGTAATGTTCAGGTTTGAAAAAGCGAATGCGTTCCAGTTGATTATTAACTTCAACCACAAAGTTTTTAAAAAAATCCTTACCTAGAATGCCATGAACGGGCACACCCAAGCGGGAAGAAAAGTTTAATGCACCTTCAAAAACAACATAAATAGTTTGATTGGTACTTAGTGACTTACCTACCTGAATAGTGTTTCCTTCAGATTTTAATGCATCGACGGGTTCCCCTTTTCCCAATCCGCGGAGTTTTATCAATGATGAATTTTTCAATTCGATGGTATCAATTTCCTCAAAACTAAAAATCACGGTAGAGGCAGCTCCGGTATCCAATAAAAAAGTGAGGGGAACATTATTTACTTCCACAGGAATTAAAATAAGATTGTTGATGAGTTTAAAGCCCACCTTATCTTTTTTCTTGTTTTCAGGCAATTCAAAATGCTCCTGACCAAAGGTGTATGGTACCTGCAAAATGAGGCAGATAAAGAGGAATATTTTAACTATTTGCTTCAAGCATTTCGGTTTATTTAAATACCACAAAAATTGTGCTATATTGAGCAATGTTTGAGGAATTCTAAAGAATATTTCGCAACTTTGTATCCTAAATGTACAAAAAATGCCAAAGATTTCAAACAAAGGAAAATCAATGCCGGAGTCACCCATAAGAAAGTTAGTTCCTTATGCTGATTTGGCACAACAAAGAGGTCGAAAAATATATTATTTAAACATCGGTCAGCCTGATATAAAAACACCCCAAATAGCTCTTGATGCCATTAAGAACAATGATGTTGAGGTTCTCTCATACAGCCACTCTGCCGGTTTTGAGAGTTACAGAAAAAAACTGGCCACCTATTACAAAACAATTAATTCGTCAATAAACAGTGATAATATCATTGTGACCACAGGTGGGTCTGAAGCTTTGCTTTTTGCAATGGGAAGTATTGCAGATGCAGATGATGAAATCATCATTCCGGAGCCATTTTATGCAAACTATAATGGTTTTGCAACTGCATCGGGGGTGAAAGTAGTCCCTGTAATTTCAGGTATTGACAATAATTTTGCATTACCACCAGTTTCTGAATTTGAAAAGCTTATTTCAAATAAAACCAAAGCCATCCTTATTTGCAATCCGGGAAACCCTACTGGTTATTTGTATTCCAAAGAAGAAATTAACCAACTGGCAGCTCTGGTAAAAAAACACGATTTGTTTTTAATTGCAGATGAGGTGTATCGTGAGTTTGCCTATGACGGCTTGCAACATCATTCCATTCTCTCTGTTCCCGGAATAGAAGATAATGCCATTGTGATTGATTCGGTTTCCAAACGCTATAGTATGTGTGGGGCTAGGATAGGTTGTCTGGTTTCCAAAAATAAGGAAATTATGGCCACCGCAATGAAATTTGCCCAAGCCCGGTTGAGTCCGCCCACTTTTGCCCAGATTGCCAGTGAGGCTGCACTTGAAACACCTCAAACATATTTTGATGATGTTATTACAGAGTATAAAGACCGCAGGGACTTATTGGTTTCTGAACTCAGGAAAATCCCAAATGTAAAAGTGGCAAATCCCGGAGGTGCATTTTATTGTATTGCAGAACTGCCTATAAAAGATGCCGATGCATTTGCGCGCTGGTTGCTGGAAGATTTTCATATAGACAATGAAACGGTGATGGTAGCGCCTGCAGCAGGGTTTTATTCCACCCCCGGAGTCGGCAAAAACCAAGTGCGTATTGCATATGTTTTGAAAAAAGAGAATTTGCAAAAAGCGGTGCTGATCTTAAAAGCAGCACTTGAAGCCTATACTGATTGATGCAAATAGAAACCAACAAATCACTCAAGCACTTCAATACCTTTGGCATTGATGTAAAGGCAAAGCATTTTGTTGCAGTTTTATCTGTAAAAGAATTACAGGATATTATAAAAGAGAAGCACTTTGAGAACATCTTTATCCTTGGAGGCGGAAGCAATATGTTGCTTACACAAGATATTGATGCCTTTGTGATTCACATCAACCTGAAAGGGATATCGGTTGTTTTTGAAGATAAAAATCAAATTCACTTAAAAGCTATGGCCGGTGAAAACTGGCATGATTTTGTGCTATATTGTCTCGAAAACAATTACGGAGGCATTGAAAACCTCTCTTTAATTCCCGGCAATACCGGAACCGCTCCGATGCAAAATATTGGCGCTTATGGAGTGGAACTCAAGGATGTTTTTGTTTCCTGTGAAGCACTTAATATCCATACAAATCAACTTCGTACATTCACCAAAGCCGAATGTAATTTTGGATATCGCGAGTCCATTTTTAAAACCACCGAAAAAGGGAATTACATCATCACCGGTGTGACAATGAAGCTCACCAAAAAAGACCACAATAAGAACATTGAATACGGTGCCATCAAACAAGAATTGGAAAAGATGCAGGTTGATGAGCCCACTATACAGGATATTTCAAAAGCCGTGATAGCGATTCGTCAGTCCAAGCTTCCGGATCCCAAGGAGTTGGGCAACAGTGGAAGCTTTTTTAAAAACCCTGTTGTTGATCAAAAGACATTTGATGGTTTTATAAACCGGTTTCCAGATGCCCCTTTTTACAAAATGTCTGAAAACCAATTTAAAATTCCTGCAGGATGGCTTATAGAACAAGCCGGCTTCAAAGGAAAACGCTTTGGTGATGCAGGTGTTCATAAAAATCAAGCTTTGGTTTTGGTCAATTATGGAAATGCTTCAGGTGCTGAAATTTTAGAACTCGCAAAACGCATTCAGGAAACTGTTGAAAAACAATTCGGTATCTTTGTAGAACCGGAAGTCAACATACTTTAAAAACGCTATAACCCTATGGCAAATACACTCACAGAGCAGGAATTGCACAATCTCGCTATGAATATAGTGGGAAAAGACCTTGAAGAACAAGGCTTTGAATTTTTGGCTGTGAATTCAAAATTTAAAAAAGACCCGCAGTTTGTGGTTTTAAAAGAAAAAATACTGCACTTTGTGGTGGTGAGGGCAGTGACATATCCTGATGCTGTTCAGGAATATGACAATAAGCTGATGAAAAAAATGAAGGACCACGCCGAAAAGTTTGAAGCCAGAACCTATTTTGCTGGAGTGGGTTTAGGCCGTGGAGACGATTATAAAGAAGCAATCGTTAAAGATGAGGAATATACCGTCATTTATAATGGATTACAAGAAATTTAAAAAAACAAAATGAAAAAAATCCTGATTGTTTTAGTAACACTTTTATTTATATCCTGCCAAAATAAGGAGGTGGATAAGCTTCTTATAAAAAATACGGGAGATGCTTTTGGTACAACGTATAACATTCAGTATGAAAGTAAAAAGGACTTTCACGATGAATTTAACCGTGTTTTTGAGCGGGTAAATCAATCTATGTCCACATATATGCCCAAATCTAATATCTCCAGAATCAATAAGGGAGACACAACCATTGTGGTTGATGAAATGTTCAAGGAAGTGTTTTTAACTTCAAAAGATATTTGGGCAAAAACAAAGGGGGCCTTTGACCCCACTGTGGGACCTTTGGTTAATGCTTATGGTTTTGGGCCTACAAAAAAATTAAAAAATATAGATAGCACTACAGTCGATAGTCTGATGAATTTTGTGGGTATGGAAAAAGTTGAAATCACATCTAATGATAAAATAAGAAAACAATACCCCGAGGTTTACCTGGATTTTAATGCAATAGCAAAGGGCTATACCTTAGACCTTTTGGCACAAATGCTTGACGAAAAAGGTATTTCAAACTTTCTTATTGAGTTGGGCGGCGAAGTTGTAGCAGAAGGTATCAATCCTGAAAAACAAGAACCCTGGACTGTTGGCATTGATAATCCAACAATATCTGACGGGATGGAAATTTATAAAGTAATCACGCTGGAAGACAGGGCTATGGCAAGTTCAGGTAATTACAGAAAATTTATTGAAGACCCTGAAACCGGACAGAAGTTTGTACACACAATAAATCCTGAAACGGGATGGCCAAAAAAAAGCAATGTGTTAAGTGTTACTGTACTGGCAGAAAACTGTAAGCTTGCCGATGCTTATGCCACTTCTTTTATGGTGATGGAATTGGAAGAAACCAAAAATTTCCTGAACAATAATTCACAGCTCGATGTCTTTATCATTTTCACCGATGATGATGGTAACCTACAAGAGTGGATGACAGAGGGGTTTAAAGAAGTGATTGTTGAATAAAAAAACCTCCCGTGAATTCCTACATCGGGAGTTTTTTTGTTAAATTTTACTTTCCTTTATTTTTTACATATTTTTCAAGCCATTGGTCCTGCTCCCAAAGCATATGCATGATGCTTTCGCGTGCAGCGTAACCGTGACTTTCTTTGGGAAGCATCACGAGCCTTACAGGAGCCCCAAGGCCTTTTAGCGCGTTAAAATAACGCTCGCTTTGCATAGGATAGGTTCCCGAATTGTTATCAGCTTCCCCATGAATCAACAGCAAGGGTGTTTTCATTTTTTCAGCGTGCATAAAAGGAGACATGCCATAATAAATTTCAGGAGCTTCCCAGTAATTGCGCTCTTCTGCTTGAAAGCCAAATGGCGTTAATGTTCTGTTGTAAGCACCACTTCTGGCAATACCGGCCGCAAATAAATCTGAGTGTGACAAAAGGTTTGCAGTCATAAAGGCGCCATAACTGTGTCCGCCCACGGCCACACGGTTCCTGTCAATATAACCCAGTTCGTCAACTGCGTCTATAGCTGCTTTTGCATTAGAAACCAATTGCTCTTTGAAGGTGTCATTGGGTTCTTCTTCCCCTTCTCCTATGATGGGAAATGCCGCATCATCCAGAACGACATAACCACGGTTTACCCAATATAAGGGTGAACCGTAATACGGATAAGTAAATTCATTACTGCTGGAGGTAACCTGTGAAGCACTGGCGGCATCTTTGAACTCACGCGGGTATGCCCACATGAGCATGGGCATTTTTTCTTTTTTGGCTTTATCATAGCCCACCGGTAAATACAAGGTTGCCGATAGTTCCAGGCCGTCTTCCCTTTTATAGGTAATGACTTCTTTGTGAATATCCTGAAGGGCTTTAAACGGATTTTCAAAATCTGAAAGCTTGGTGAGTTCGCCGGTGTGGATATTTCTCAGGTAATAGTTCGGGAACTGATTGCTGCTTTCCAGACGGGTGAGAACGATCCCTTTTTCAGGGTCTGTCATTCGTGTGAGGCTTTCCAACATTTCACCTTTTTCAGCACGGTATAGGCGCTCTGTTTTGTTTTCGCGTAAGCTATATTTATCTACAAAGGGTAGTTTTCCTTCTTCGGAATACCCATCGCCCAACAGGAACAAGGAGCCGTTTTTAATTTACAGGACATTT
>JBBDVI010000034.1:0-9735 GCA_040903465.1 Flavobacteriaceae bacterium | reverse complement strand
CGTGGGATGGACATCAACGAATTTGGCCCCAACCTTTCCTTCTTTTTCTCTAATGGAATCGATCCGGAATATGCCGTCATTGGTCGTGTAGCCAGACGCATCTGGTCAAAAGCTTTAAAAGAAAAATACGGCGCAAACCCCAGGGCCCAGATGTTGAAATACCACATACAGACGTCGGGACGTTCCTTGCATGCACAAGAAATTGATTTTAATGATATTAGAACAACGCTACAAGCTTTGTATGCCATATATGACAACTGCAACTCTCTGCACACCAATGCTTATGATGAAGCCATAACAACCCCCACAGAAGAGTCTGTAAGACGGGCGATGGCCATCCAGTTAATCATCAACAAGGAACTGGGGCTGGCTAAAAATGAAAACCCTATTCAGGGTGCCTTTATTATTGAAGAATTGACAGACTTAGTTGAAGAAGCAGTCTTGCTGGAGTTTGACAGGATTACCGAAAGGGGCGGTGTTCTGGGAGCCATGGAAACGATGTACCAACGCAGTAAAATTCAGGAGGAAAGCCTTTACTATGAAACCTTAAAACACAATGGGGAGTTTCCTATTATTGGAGTTAACACCTTTTTGAGTTCCAAAGGTTCACCAACTATTGTTCCAAGAGAAGTCATTAGAGCAACAGAAGAAGAAAAGCAGGCGCAGATAAAAACCCTTGAAAAATTGCACAGTGCTTTTCAGGACAAAGCAGAGGCTAGTCTGGAACGAGCCCGGGAAGCTGCGATTCAGAATGAAAATATTTTTGAGGTATTGATGGAGGCAACAAAAGTGTGTTCCCTCGGTCAAATAACCAAAGCCTTGTTTGAAGTAGGAGGGCAGTACCGTCGAAATATGTAAGCAGCGAGCCATCCCTACTAATGTCGGGATCTCAGTAAATAAAAAAGTAATAAATACGATGAAAAAATTTTCTAATATATTGAAATTTATAATGTTAGTATTTTTTACTTGTACTATTGCTTGCAAAGATACTCATAAAGAAAATCCGGTAGAAGAGCCTGCGGAAACCTATGATGCAAAGCCGGTGTTAGAATCTAAAGATTCGGTTGAATACAGAAAAGCACTGCTACCGGTATGGGAGTATAGTCATAAACCGGGCGTTGAAATGCCTGTGAAACTGCGGGAGGTTGATAAAGAATCAACAACAGCACAGGAACTCATTGATATCTTAAATTTTCAAAATGAAGGAAAAGTGTATCTGAAATATCTAAAACTTTCAGGCGACACTTTATACGTTAAAATTGATGAAAGTGTTTATCTCACCCAACAAATGGGAACCACGGGAGCTGATGCCTACCTTTCAGTAGCCACCTACACGCTTACCGAACTGGATTATGTAAATTCAGTGCACTTTGATTTTGAAGAAGGTGACCACGCCATACCCGGAAACTATAGCAGGCAATATTACAGAGACAGAAATAAAGAACGATTTCAATAATGCACTGGACACTACTAATTATTGCCGGTCTTTTTGAGGTGGCTTTTGCATTTTGTCTGGGGAAAGCCAGATTGGTTAGTGGAACCGCCCATGTTTTATGGCTTTTGGCTTTTTTAATCTGTTTGAGCATCAGTATGTTTTTGCTTTATAAAGCAACTCAAGTCATAGCTTTGGGAACCGGATATGCAGTCTGGACGGGAATAGGGGCAGTGGGGACGGTTATAATAGGTTTGTTGTTTTTTAAGGAACCGGTAACCTTTTGGCGCATCTTTTTTATATTCACCCTGATAGCTTCTATTGTTGGGTTAAAAGTGGCATCAAACTAAATAATTACAAAGTCAGCAACCAAGTATGTTGCATCTTTCTGAAGCGTTTTAATTCTTTGCGCAACAAAGTCAAAAATTCTTTTCCGTTATGGGCCGATTTTTCAAGACGTTCGCAGTTTTTATACAATGCCTTGGTAAGGTACACCACAGAAGCAGCGTGTTTGTGTTTATCTTCAGAAAAGGTTTTGCTTTCTGCATGGAATATTTCCGGAAAAAGGGAAACAGACTTTTGCACCATATCACCGGTAAAATAAATATCGGGATGCTCCTTTCCATCAGGGGTAAGCGCAGACATATCATGAACAAGGTACTGAGAAATACTTTTCGACAATGTAAAAATCTCCAAAGCCTTTTTGTAAATAGGCGAATGTGGAAGCGGTATGGGCAAATTGTAATACATTGTACGCGATTTAGGGTGCAATAATAAAGTGATACAAATTTACACAGAAGAAAACGTCTTTTACTTTTAATTATAAAATTATAACTATATTTACTATAATAATCAAATATATTTTGGCTATAAACTATGGAATATAAAGTAGATAAAGTGAATTGGGAAATCCTGAAGCACCTCCAGCTCAATGCAAGAATCTCCATGACCGACCTGGGAAAAGCGGTGGGACTCACGGCTCCTGCAGTGGCTGAACGTATAAAAAAAATGGAGGACGCCGGAATTATTAGAGGGTTTTATACACAGCTGTCATATATAAAAACCGGTTATCAACTCAAGGCAATTATTACCTTAAAAGTATTTATGGGCAGGCTAAAACCTTTCCTTGAAAAAGTAACAGAATTCAAAGAGGTTATTAATTGTTACCGCATTACAGGCAACGAGAACATCATTATGGAAGTGGTGCTTAGAAATCAAAAACACCTCGAGTTATTTATCGACGAACTCATTTCTTACGGGGAGACCAAAACCCATATCGTGCTGTCAAACAAAGTTGAAAGTGCACCCATCATACCACCCTTTCCGGTGGTTTAAATAACTTTGTAACAAATACCTTCCAACATGAAATTTATACTAGTCACGTTATTGTTCTTTTACGCAGTTCCGTTTGCTACTGCACAATCAAATCAGGAACTGCTTCAGGAAATAGAAAGATATCAACAAAAACTAAATGATACATATACAAATCCTGAAACGACCATATTACTTCGCAAGGATTTTAAACGTTTTAAAGGACTTGAGTTTTATCCTGCAGATTTAAAATACAGGGTGGAAGCGGTTTTTGTCAGGACTCCTGATGAAAAACCTTTTTTAATGCCCACAACTACAGACAGACTTCCTGAATATGTTAAGTATGGGGAGTTTCATTTTCAAATAGACAGTTTGGAGTTTGTACTTGATGTTTTTCAAAACACATCACCCTCACCGGGATATGAAACATCACTGTTCCTTCCATTCACAGATATCACCAGTGGAAACGGGTCCTATGGTGGCGGAAGATACCTGGATATGGAAATGCCGGAAGGAAATCGGGCTATAATTGACTTTAACAAAGCTTACAATCCTTACTGTGCTTATAATCCCGGGTATTCTTGTCCCATTCCTCCGGAACAAAATGATATGCAAACAAGGATTGAAGCCGGGGTAAAGGATTTCCTGAAAAAATAAAACAATAGGTTGATTTTTTCAGGTGTTGTGTTCTTTATGAAAACTGTATCGTTTTTGCAATCCAAAAGCCCAGAAAAACAGCCAGAATTCCTAAAATCAAACTCGCCAGGCTGTATAGGGCAAAGGAAACATAATCACCGTTTTTTAAGAAAGCCAGGTTTTCAAGGGCAAAAGCTGAAAAGGTGGTAAATCCGCCACAAAAGCCGACCGTCAGGAATAACAGTTGCGGATTTGAAAAAGTGTCACTTTTCATACTAATCCCCAGAACAAGCCCGATAACAAGACTCCCGATAATATTGACCGCCATAGTGCCAGCAGGCAAGTGAAATGCTTGGGTATTCAGGACCTTACTGATCAAAAAACGCAACACGCTGCCCAGACCACCTCCCAGAAAGATGTAAAGTACTTCTTTCATCTCTTTTTAAATCTCTTCGTTTTCATCACTGATGACTTCCACGGGTATATAAATTTCGGTTACCCATTTTGCCGGGTTCTTCTCATCGGGCAATGCTGTGACATAGACCTCAAACGGACTTTTCTCTTCACTTTTGACAAATCCGTTTTTTTGAATGTATTTTTCAGTTTCTTCCCAGGCCATGCTCAAATAGGTATGGCGCCCGGTTAAGGTCGTTTTTACGGCAGTGGTTGTTGGCATATAGCCACTAATGACAGGGCTTCCGTCAGGCAGTATCACACGGTCTGAAGTGGGAACCCCCACAGAAAAGATGGTGGTCTGGTTCATCTCATCCCAATCGAGATACACAACAAAAGGATCTCCTTGTGATGCGATATTGTTTTCTTCCATAAAATTGTGGATTTGTTGAATCATTGGGGCTGTTTTGTTACCAATTTCAGTTTGCTTTGCCGCCGTGGTATTGTAAAGATAAAATCCGCCGCTGTGCTGTGTAAGTCCATTGACATTAATAGTATAAACATTCATCTCTTCCCTTAAAACACTGTCCAGGTTTTTTAAACTTTCTGCATACATGGTGCTTACAGCTTGTTCAAGGGTTTCATCTTGTGTGGCAAAATACATTTTTTCAAAGAGGCTTAAGGAACCTTCCATATTCCAGGTTACCTTTGTTTTGGTTCCTGAATCCTGTGGCTCAAACCGCCAGGTGACAGCATTTCCTTCATCATCTAATGAACCGCTAAAAACTATTTTTTGTACCAATAACGAATCAGGTTCGGCCCTGAGGGTTTGCATCGCGCCATCTCCACTATCTTCTGAAGTCCAGGAATAAGAAGCATCTTCACCTGAAGTTTTCTCCGGATAATTTATTTTTACCGAGGCATCGTTCATCCAGGAACCCCACTGTTCCCAGTTTTTGAAATCATTTACCTGTTCAAATATAACTTCAGCAGGGGCATCAATAACACGGGTTTCGGTAATCGAAAAATCACCGTCCTGGGTCCCAAAATACAAGGCAACACCCACAAACAAAATCAATAACAGGAAAAACAAGTACTTTAAAAGTTTCATATGGCAGTAAATTTAGTTTTCTGTGTGCTAAGATAATCAATAATACAAAGCTAATTTATTACATTTGTGCAAATCAAAATCCAATCATATATGAAATTTAAATTTTTATCCATTTTTGCTGCAGCTGCTTTGCTCTTTACCGGCTGTGAAGACAAAAACAAAACGGAAGAAGTACAGGAAGTACAGGAAGAAACGGCATTTACTTATAAAGTAGACCAGTTTGCTGACCTTCAGGTATTGCGTTATCAGGTGCCCGGCTGGGAAGAACTCACCTTAAAAGAACAGGAATTTGTGTATTACCTCACCCAGGCGGGACTTGCCGGAAGGGACATTATGTGGGACCAAAATTACCGCTACAACCTTGAAATAAGGGAGGCACTCGAAAATATTTACACAAACTTTGAAGGAGATAAAACTTCTGAAAACTGGAAAAACTTTGAAATTTACCTGAAGAGGGTCTGGTTTTCAAACGGGATACACCACCATTATTCAACAGATAAGCTTCCTGCAAACTTTCCGGAACAATACCTCACATCCTTGCTTGAGGAGACCGGAACTACTTTAAGTACCGATGCTTTTGATATTATTTTTAATGACGCTGACGCGAAAAAGGTAGACAGAACCAAAGGGGAAGACAATATCGCAAACTCCGCCGTCAACTTTTATGGCCCCGATGTTACCGATGCTGATCTCGAAGCGTTTTATAAAGACGCAAACACAGACAGGGGAGACCGTCCTATTGAAGCCGGACTCAATTCAAAACTGGTTAAAGAAAACGGCGAATTGGTTGAAAAAGTCTGGAAAAAAGACGGTATGTATGGTGCAGCCATTGAAAAAATGATTTACTGGCTGGAAAAAGCAAAAAGCGTTGCTGAAAATGAAGCACAGGAAAAAGCTTTGGGCTTGCTTATCGATTATTACACCACCGGAAACCTGGAAACCTGGGATGAATATGCAATCGCCTGGGTAAATTCAACCGAAGGAAATATTGACTGGATCAACGGCTTCGTGGAAGTGTATAATGACCCGAAAGGATACCGCGGTTCTTATGAAAGCATTGTACAGATAAAAGATTTTGAAATGTCCAAGCAAATGTCTGTCCTTTCAGGCGAAGCACAATGGTTTGAGGACAATGCACCCATTATGGATGAACACAAAAAAGCAAATGTTGTGGGCATCAGTTACAATACCGTAAATGTTGCCGGAGAGGCCGGTGATGCTTCACCCAGTACACCCATAGGGGTTAACCTGCCAAACAACAACTGGATCCGTCAGGTGCACGGTTCAAAGTCAGTTTCCTTGGGAAATATTATTGATGCTTACAACAATGCAGGAGGAAAAGGCCGTTTGCAGGAATTTGCACACGATGAAGAAGAAGTGGCACGTTCAGAAGAATATGGCCAACTGGCGAGCAAATTACACACGTCACTTCACGAAGTGGTTGGTCACGCTTCAGGGCAGCTCAACCAAGGTGTGGGGCAACCCAAAGAAACCCTGAAACAATATGCTTCAACAATGGAAGAAGGAAGGGCAGACCTTGTAGCACTTTATTATATTATGGATCCTAAAATTCAGGAACTGGGCATAACAGATAACTGGGAAGAACTCGGTAAAGCTGCTTACGACAGCTACATAAGAAACGGCTTAATGACACAGTTGATTCGTATTGATTTGGGCAATGACGTTGAGCAGGACCATATGATGAACCGTATGTATGTGAGCAGCATTGCTTATGAGCGCGGTCAGGAAGGCAATGTGATTGAAAAAGTGGAGCGTGACGGCAAGACTTATTACAACATCAATGACTATCAAAAATTGCGTGAAATCTTTGGTGATATCCTCAGGGAACTGCAACGCATCAAATCTGAAGGTGATTTTGAAGCCGCTGAAGCTATCGTAACCACTTATGGAAAAAAGATAGATCAGGAATTACACAAGGAAATTCTGGAAAGAAACAAGCAATTTACAGATGCCGCTTACAGTGGTTTTGTAAATCCCGTTATCTCACCGGTAATGGATGACGAAGGGAACATTACAGAATTTAAAATGACCTGGCCGGAAACTTTTGAAGAACAAATGTTGTTCTATGCAAATGAATATGGATTTTTGGTGAATTAAAGAAAATAAAGTACTTTTAAAAATAGAAAAGCCACCTGATAAGGGTGGTTTTTTTATCCCTTAATAAAATACTTGATAAAAAACAGGAACAAAATAAAGCCAATAAAACCCACAAGCACCCAAAAAGCTCCTTTATAATGCTTTTTATGCAGGGCTTTGTCTTTGCGATAGCTGTAAATCATCAGGATAACAAAAGCAATTACAAAAATGACGGCGACAACCCATTGACCGGAAGTAAACATAATGATGTGGTTTTATAACCGTAAAAATACAACCAAATATTAGAATATGAAGCGAAAAATAGAAGCAGTAACAGAATTTCACAAGGCCTTTGGTTTGGGAATTAAAAAGACACCCACAGCAGATCTCGGAAAAGCTAAAAATTTATTGCGCTACAAACTTATGCGCGAGGAAAATGAAGAATACCTCGAAGCCGCAAATAGTAATGACCTAGTGGAAGTTGCAGACGCCCTGGGCGATATGCTCTACATCCTCTGCGGAACCATCATCGAGCACGGAATGCAGGACGTCATTGAAGAAGTGTTTGAAGAGATACAACGCAGCAATATGAGCAAGCTGGACGAAAACGGAAACCCCATCTACCGCGATGACGGAAAAGTCCTCAAAGGCCCCAATTACTTTCAGCCCAATTTTGATAAAATTCTTGGGAAAGATTAAACTTGAATAATTTACAAAAGAAAAAGCGGTTGAACTGATAGGACAACCGCTTTTTTTATATCAATTAATTTCTACAAATGAATCACCTCCCCATAAGCATCAGCAACAGCTTCCATCACCGCTTCACTCATCGTAGGGTGGGGGTGAATGGCCTTTAGGACTTCATGACCGGTGGTTTCCAGCTTTCTTCCCAATACCGCTTCTGCGATCATATCTGTTACTCCGGCACCAATCATATGGCAGCCCAACCATTCGCCGTATTTGGCATCAAAAATAACCTTTACAAAACCATCAGGTGTTCCGGCAGCTTTAGCCTTTCCGGAAGCGGTGAAAGGGAATTTCCCCACTTTTAATTCATATCCGGCTTCTTTAGCCTGCTTTTCGGTCATGCCCACACTGGCAATTTCAGGAGTGGCATAGGTACATCCGGGGATATTGCCATAATCAATGGCCTCAACGTGCATCCCTTTTATTTTTTCAACACAGGTAATCCCTTCCGCGGAAGCGACATGCGCCAACGCCGGACCGGGAACTACATCCCCAATGGCATAATAACCCGGAATGTTAGTTTGATACCAGTCGTTTACAACAATCTTGTCTTTGTCAACCACAATGCCCACATCTTCAAGACCTATGTTTTCAATGTTTGATTTGATGCCCACTGCCGAAAGTACAATATCAGCTTCCAGGGTTTCTTCGCCTTTTTGGGTTTTCACTTTGGCTATAACGCCTTTTCCGGAAACATCAACCGACTCTACAGAAGAACTGGTCATCACCTTGATACCGGCTTTTTTGAACGAACGCTCAAATTGCTTGGACACCTCTTCATCTTCAAGCGGTACCAGGTTGGGGAGAAACTCCACAATGGTCACTCCTGTGCCCATAGCATTGTAAAAATGGGCAAATTCAACACCAATTGCCCCACTTCCCACAACAATCATACTTTTGGGCTGCTTGTCAAGCGACATCGCCTCGCGGTAACCGATTACTTTCTTTCCGTCCTGCTTCAGGCTGGGTAACTCACGTGAGCGGGCACCCGTGGCAATGATGATATGGTCTGCACTGTATTCCTTTCCGTCAACATCTACTTTTTTTCCGGGCTTCAGCTTCCCGAAACCGTCAATAACGTCTATCTTGTTCTTTTTCATCAAAAACTGAACACCCTTGCTCATATCACCGGCAACATTACGGCTTCTCTTAATGACTTTGGTAAAATCCTTGTCGGCATCTTTCAGGCTCAGACCATAATCTTCAGCATGTTTTAAATAATCAAATACCTGTGCACTTTTTAAAAGGGCTTTGGTGGGAATACATCCCCAGTTGAGACACACGCCTCCCAGACTTTCTTTTTCAATGACTGCGGTTTTAAACCCTAATTGTGAGGCGCGGATGGCTGTTACATATCCGCCGGGACCACTCCCCAGGACGATAATATCATATTTGCTCATGATGCTGTGTTTTATTCGGTTTGTTACAAGCTACGAAATTACGGAATTTTGATTATGTGGCAAGGCAGGATGCTTGTATTTTAAAAATATTGATACATGGCGCTCACGTGATAGCGCATAGATTTAAAGATTCTTATTTTTTTTCCCCTTTTGTAAAACGAATTGTTTTTTTTATAACTTTGTATTTCAAAGTACTTTCTATGAAGACAGAACAAGAATACATAAAAGACCTTTCAGAAATCCGGTCGATGATGGAGCGGTCAACCAAGTTCTTATCGCTTTCAGGGGTGTCTGGCATCCTGGCAGGCATTTATGCACTGGTGGGAGCGTTTGTGGCACACCGTTTTTTTTACAATGATACATCCGGTGGGGTGTATGATACACTGGAGCAACAGGAAACGTATGGCAATCTTGGCGAACTCGTGTTACTGGCCGGGGTGATACTCATCCTGGCAGTGGGTACCGCCGTGTACTTATCCTATCGAAAAGCCGCAAAAAGCAACGAAGTACTCTGGAACCCGGTAGCGCGCAGGTTGGTAACCAATATGGCAGTTCCGTTGATTACGGGCGCGGTCTTTATGGGAATCCTGATTTCCAAAGGTATTTTT
>JBBDVI010000033.1:0-9793 GCA_040903465.1 Flavobacteriaceae bacterium | reverse complement strand
ACACATCTTTAATTGAACTCCTGAAATTTCAAAAAAATATCACCTGGCTTGTCATCACTGAGGCTTGGTGTGGTGATGCCGCTCAGGTCTTGCCTGTCTTGAATAAAGTGGCAGAAACTACTCCAAAAATAGCATTGAAGCTTGTTTATCGCGACGAAAATCCTGAGTTAATAGAAATGTTTTTAACTTCCGGCTCCCGTTCAATTCCAAAGCTCATTGCCCTGGATGAACACAATCAGGTTTTATACACCTGGGGACCACGTCCCACAGAAGCTGCAAAAATGGTGGTGGATTTTAAAAACTTAAACGGTCTGCTCACTCCTGAATTTAAACAAGATTTACAGCTTTGGTACAATAAAGATAAAGGACTGAATATCATTGCAGACCAACTTACCCTCTTGGATCAATTGCGTCCCTGACCGGGAAAAATATAGGTAATGGTGCCTGGTTGCGATTGAATATCTGAAGTGCTGAAGGATGCCTGAACAGCATATTCTATGGCACTCTCCACAAGGCACCCGTCCATTGATGTGGAACTGGCTTCATTTAAGGAAGTTTCTATCACATTGCCATAGCTGTCAACCACTATATTGATCACAATTTTTCCCGGATTTTCACAGGTATATATCGGGTTGGGAAAATCAATCACATTCCTTCCTGACAGGTTATAATACATAGTGCTGTTCCTGTTGGCTGAATTTTCAAAGGCAATGTCATTTGAGGTATCATCTCCTCGAGAGGTCTTTTCTTTTTTGGGCTTTGGGGTTGGTTTTTTTGGAGTATTTGAAGCTGTTACGCTTGCATTTTCATCCAAAGCAGCCAGCAAATCTCGTTCCTCTGCCAGCTCTTCAAGGATTTGGTCGTCTATACTCTTTTCATTTGAAGGTTCATTTTTTCTGCCTGATTCGTTCTTTGATGTATTTGTCAATTCACTTTCAGCAGATTTTTCTGCTTCATTGAAAGCCTTGTGGGTTTCAACATCGCTGCTTTCCTCAGGCTTCTGCAATTCCTCAAGTATTTTTTCAAGCACTTCTGGCTCTTCAAATTCCAGGGCATATAAAGTGTTTTCTTCTTCCGAAGCATTTGAAGAAAGATGCAAACTCAACACGCCCACAGTAAAAATACTTACCAGGAGCGCAGTTATAACCAATGCTTTATATTTTTCAAAAAATGCCATATGTTGTGCCACAAGGTAGCATTTTATGAACGAAAGTGTATGAGGCTTAGTATTTTATTAAGAATCTGATGCTGTAATCTGGCTTTCAAATGCTTCAACCGAAATAGCATCATCTACAGAAAACTCCCCGATTTTTGTGCGCCGTAAGGCCGAAAGATGCGCACCGTTATACAGTGCTTTTCCAAAATCATGCGCCAGCGAACGAATGTAAGTCCCCTTGCTGCATTGCACCCTGAAATCTACTTCGGGCAAGGCAATGCGGGTGATTTCAAATCTGGAAATGTGTACCGTACGGAAAGCGACTTCCACCTCCTCACCACTTCGGGCAAATTCATACAAGCGTTTGCCGTCTTTTTTTAAAGCCGAAAACACAGGAGGTTGTTGCTGAATTTCGCCTGTGAATTGCTTTGTGGCTGTTTGTATTTTTTCTTCAGAGAGATGGGAAATATCAAAGCGCTCATTAATTTCGGTTTCCAGATCAAAACTGGGCGTGGTGGCACCCAAGGTGAACGTCCCGGTATATTCTTTTTCCTGACCCTGATAGGTGTCTATTTGTTTAGTGAACTTTCCCGTACAAATAATCAACAAACCCGAAGCCAGCGGATCCAATGTTCCGGCGTGGCCCACTTTTATTTTCTTCAGCTTGAATTCTTTTTTGATCAGCCACCGCACTTTGTTCACCACCTGAAAGGAAGTCCATCCCAAGGGTTTGTCGATTAAGAGGATTTGGCCTTGTTGATAATCTTCTCCCGTCAAATTCATTATTTTAGTTGTAATACCCAAACACAATAGAAATCACACCAACAATAAAGCAATACACCGCAAAATATGACAATTTCGCTTTTTTAACGAGGGCAATCATCCACGTACAAGCAATGATACCAAAAACAAAGGCTGCGATAAACCCGGCAGTAAGTACCCCAAAATTATTCATTTCCATACTAATTTCGCCGCCAAGGATATCTTTTGCTATTTTCCCGAGAATTAAAGGGACTACCATCAAAAATGAAAAACGGGCGGCTTTTGCCCTATCAATACCTAATAATACTGAAGTAGCAATGGTGGCGCCACTTCGGGAAATACCGGGAAGTATTGCTATTGCTTGCGCTACACCTATTACAAATGAATTTTTAAAGGAGACAGGTTTGGTGGTGTCTTTTGCCCTGTCTGCAAGCCAAAGAAGCAACGCTGTTATAATCAACATAAAACCAACCAATAGTATATCCCCACTGAAAAAAGCCTCGAGTTCTTCACTAAATACAAGACCTATCAAAGCGGCCGGAACCATAGATAAAATTATTTTTAGGGAAAATTTAAACTCCTCATTCCATTTAAAATGAAAAAGGCCTTGTATGATTTCCACGATATCTTTTCTAAACACCACTATAGTACTTAGTGCTGTGGCAAAATGTACTACAACTGTAAATAACAAACTTTCCTCGGGTACACTTTGATCGCCAAGCAATGCTTTACCTATCTCAAGATGACCACTGGAAGAAACGGGTAAAAACTCTGTCAATCCCTGTACAGCACCAAGGATCAATGCATCAAGATAGGTCATTTGTTATTTTTTTGGGTTTAAAAGAATGGCATAAACTTCAACGGCAAAACCAATCAGGATCAACGCAGGTGCTAGTCTGATGCGTCTCCAGTTATAAATCTCTTTATTGAACACATTAGGATCGTCACTGCCACCGCCAATCATGAGGATAAACCCCAAGGCAATAAACCCAAGACCGACAAACATCCATTTGTAGTTTTCTTTTTGAAAAATAAATTCTTCTTTGTTTTCCTGCTTTCTTTTCTGTTCACCCATAAATATAATTTTATCTAATATCTTAAATCTATTGTCTATCGTCTAATAGTATAATTCATCAGTTCTTAAATTCAAAAACCGTTGCGTGGCAAAGAAGGTGCTCAGCCAGCTGATAAAAACGCCCAAAATAAAAATGAGCAAAAACAAGGCTCCTAATGTTAACGGCTGTTCAAGCAATAACAATTCAGGAAACGTTTGATTTAAATAATAAATGACTATGGCCATCCCTATCCATGCGACCACAATGCCCACAATGCCCAGTTTGATGCTTTTCCAGATAAAGGGTTTCCTGATAAAACCTTTGGTGGCACCCACCATTTGCATGGTTTTTATGGTAAATCGCTTTGAGTAAACTGAAAGACGAATGGAGCTATTAATCAACAACACCGCAATAAACGTAAACACCCCGGTGATAATCAATACCCATAAACTGATTTTCTTTACATTGTCGTTGAGCAGTGCAATTAAGGGCTTGTCATAAATCACTTCATCAACAAAGCCTTTGGCCATGATTTCTGTCGTGATTTCTTCCATCAGTTCAGGAGTAACAAAGTCGGCATTCAGGTAAACATCTATTGAATTTTGTAAGGGGTTGTAGCCCAGGAAGTCCATAAAATCCTCCCCTATGGTGGCGCTGTGTTCTACAGCGGCTTCTTCTTTGGAAATAAAATCGGCGCTTTTAGTGTATTCGGCCAGTGCCAGGCTTTTTTGCATTTGATTGATTTCAACTTCCTTGGCGGTGTCTTTCAGATAAATGGTCAACGCAATCTGTTCCTTAAAGTGGTCAGCCACTTTTTTGGTGTTCAACACCAAAAGACCCAAAAGACCCAAGAGAAACAGCACCAGGGAAATACTGATAACCACAGAAAAATAAGATGAAATCAACCTGCGTTTCTGGTATTTTTCAAAAGAAGTGCTCATAGGGTTTTGCTGTTTTCAGGTGTAAAAATACTAAAGTTTAAGGAACTTTAGGATGCTAATTTCATTTGAAATAACTCCAAAAACAGTCAAAAATTATGATTCCGCTTTTTTTCTCTTGTTATGATAGCGAATGTTGAGCATTTCTATAATCAAAGAGAAAAATACAGCAAAGTAGATATATCCTTTAGGAACGTGATAATGCAAGCCTTCCACAACCAGCATAAACCCAATTAATATCAAAAAGGAAAGTGCCAGTATCTGTATCGTTGGATATTTATTTACAAATTCGCTCACTGCTTTGGCAAACACCATCATCACAACAATCGAGACGATAACCGCTATGACCATTAAAATCAATTGATCTGTTAAACCAATTGCCGTCAAAATAGAATCAAATGAAAATACAAGGTCTAATATAACAATCTGTAATATGGCATAGCCAAAGGTGTTAACTTTTTTGATTACCTTTTCATGCTCAACACCCTCAACTTTATGATGAATTTCCAATATACTTTTTACCAACAGAAATATACCCCCTACTGCCAGAATGATATCACGCCAGCTCAGTTCAAAAGCACTTATTGTTAAAACGGGTTTCGTCAGGCCAATAATCCAAGTGATGCTTAATAAAAGTAAAATGCGCATAATCAATGCTAATGAAAGACCAATAAAGCGTGCCCTTTTTTGCTGTTCAACCGGTAATTTTCCGGCAACAATGGAAATAAAAATAATATTATCAATCCCCAAAACAATTTCCATAAAGGTCAATGTCAAAAGGGCAACCCAGGTGTCCAATTGCAGAAAAATTTCCATAAAAATCTATTTAATAAAGCGAAGTAAAAGTATGTAAATATTTGGAAACTTTTAAAGCTTAAATTCTGCTTTTATTAAACTTTTTAAGCGGGGTTTTGGTAGGCACAAGAAACATACTGAACAAGAATCCTAAAAAAAAGCCATTCATTTCTGAAAAGCTTAGTTTTTTGTGCGGGTCCTTCGACTTCGCTCAGGATAAACTCAGAGACTTCCTTCAACTTCGCTCAGGACAGGCTTCTCGTCTCCCAGTTATTTTTAAATTGTTTTGGAAATGAAAAAAGCCCCCCATTTCCGGAGAGCTTTCTTTAGTGCGGGCGGAGAGACTCGAACTCTCACACCTTGCGGCACCAGATCCTAAGTCTGGCATGTCTACCAATTCCATCACGCCCGCGCATGATTTTTGTTTTTGGTGGGTGCAAAGATACACAAAGATTGGAATAAAAAAACAACTTCCTTTATAAAAATAACAGTTTTTCGTAGATTTACGGTTCATTAAAACATTCCTATGAAGAGCGCAAAAAATTATATCGAAGAAAACAAAGATCGTTTTCTTAACGAACTCATTGAGTTACTTAAAATTCCTTCCATCAGTGCCGATTCGGCCTACAAAAAAGACGTAATCGCTACTGCAGAAGTTATCAAAACAAGTCTTGAAAAAGCAGGTTGTGACACGGTGGAAATATGCGAAACCCCGGGCTATCCCATTGTGTATGGCGAAAAAATAATCGACAAAAACCTGCCCACAGTTTTAGTGTATGGTCACTATGATGTGCAACCACCTGACCCTATGAACTTATGGGACAGTCCGCCATTTGAGCCTGTTATCAAAAAGACAGACATCCACCCTGAAGGCGCCATCTTTGCACGCGGAAGTTGTGATGACAAAGGGCAAATGTATATGCACGTGAAAGCACTTGAATACATGACCAAAACCAGTCAGTTGCCTTGCAACGTCAAATTTATGATTGAAGGCGAAGAAGAAGTAGGAAGTGTGAGCCTGGGATGGTTTTTGGAGCGTAACCGCGAAAAACTCGCAAACGACGTGATTCTCATTAGCGACACCGGAATGATTGCCAAAAATGTGCCATCGATCACTACCGGCTTGCGTGGACTAAGTTATGTAGAAGTAGAAGTAACAGGCCCTAACCGGGATTTACACTCGGGACTTTATGGAGGTGCCGTGGCAAATCCAATAAATATTCTGGCAAAAATGATTGCTTCGCTGCACGACCAAAACAACCATATCACCATTCCCGGGTTTTACGATAAAGTACAGGAACTTACCACAGAAGAAAGAACCAAAATGGCCGAAGCCCCTTTCAGCCTGGATGGGTATAAAAAAGCGTTGGACATGAATGATGTCTATGGTGAAAAAGGATATACCACTAACGAGCGCAACTCAATTCGCCCCACACTGGATGTCAACGGCATTTGGGGAGGTTACACAGGAGAAGGTGCCAAAACTGTGATTGCCAGTAAAGCGTACGCAAAAATAAGCATGCGCCTTGTCCCGGATCAGGACTGGAATGAAATCACCGAACTGTTTAAAAAACACTTTGAAAGCATAGCGCCAAAAGCCGTAAAGGTAAAAGTCACCCCACACCACGGCGGGACGGCTTATGTCACACCCATTGACAGTATGGAATATCGTGCAGCAGAAAAAGCGTATGAAACCACGTTTGGGAAAACACCCATCCCGCAACGCAGCGGTGGCAGCATCCCAATAGTCGCCCTGTTTGAAAAAGAGCTGAAAAGCAAAACTATTTTAATGGGCTTTGGTCTGGACAGCGACGCCATTCACTCGCCTAATGAACACTTCGGGATTTGGAATTACCTGAAAGGCATTGAAACAATCCCGCAGTTTTTCTATCACTTCACTCAAATGAAAAAAGACGAATAATCCACCATAGATGTTTAGGTCACTGAGCTGAGCCGAAGTGACTTAAATGAGGAAGTTGACTCTATTAAAAAATCCCGCTTTTAAATCTAAAGCGGTTTTTTTTGTCTAACGTCCTAAGTCTTGTTGTCTTACATCAAAAAAAAAATAGATACCTTTGTTCTCATTACTAAATTAATAGCTTTTCTCATGAAAAAAATTACCTTACTCTTTTTATTGATAGGAAGTCAATTGCTTCAATCGCAAGTAACAGCAAATCAACCGGACCCTTTGATGGTTTGTGATGATGACAATGACGGTTTTGCCCTTTTTGATTTGACAATGGCTGATGCTCAAATTATTGGCGGCCAAACCGATGTCACTGTAACTTATCATTTAACTCAGGCTGATGCTGATAATGGTGTACTTCCAGCAAGTTCACCCTACGGAAATATTGTCCAATATCAACAGACTCTTTACGTTAGGGTAGAAAGCATCATCAATGGTGATTTTAATACTACCCAGTTATCCCTTATGGTTATACCATTACCGGCTACAACCCCACCGGCTCCCATAGTAATAATCGATCAAAATGGAGATGGTATTGAAATTTTTGATTTGACCATCAGGGAAAATGACATTACTGACCCTACTCTAAACTTTGACATTTATTATTTTGAAACTTTTATAGATGCTGAAGACAATATAAATCCTATTGCCAACCCCTCTGCTTATCAAAATTTAACAGCTCCCACCCAAACAATTTACATCAGAGTAGAAGACCCCTCAACAGGTTGTTTCTCTATTGAATCCTTGCTTCTGGTTTTAGATACTATCCCTAATGTACCCACCGAAATACCGGATCCTTTCGTTATGTCTGATCCAGACAGTGATGGATTTGCTATTTTCGATTTAACAACAATGATTCCGGCAATTACAGGAGGCCAAACAGGCTGGGAAGTCACCTTTTATGAAACGGAAGTTGATGCCCAAAACAAAACAAACCTTATTGACACTCCTGAAGTTTATGAAAACAACACCAATCCTCAAACGATGTATGCCCGCACAGAAACCGTCTATGGCAGTTTTGCGCTTACAGAGTTTGATATTTTTGCAGATGAAAATTTATCATCTCCTTCGTTTGGTCTTGGTCAGATAGCTATTTATCCAAATCCCACTCAAGATTTTATTCATATTAATGCGAATGGGATCAACACTGATTTTAGTATTGAAATAATTAATATGAATGGTCAGCGCATTTTAACAACAAATTATTCAAAAGAGACTTCCGAAACCGCTACATTAAATATTTCAAACCTTACTACAGGAATGTATTTTCTTAAAATTATTTCCGGCAACAATCAATTAACAAAAAAATTGATTAAGAAGTAATTATCTGATTATACTTTTACAACAAGAAACAAAAAGTTTCTATTAAAAAAATCCCGCTTAAAGTTTTAAGCGGGATTTTTTATCTAATGTCTCATGTCTAAAATCTATTGCCTAAAAATCATACTCTCTTCAACAAAGATAGCTCTTTTACTCAGGCATCAACCATCTCAGGTTTCAGAACCCCGAGAGGGTTTTGAAAAAAAACTACTTCTATGTTTGTAGAATTAAAATATTATTCTACATTTGTAGAGTTAGTAAATTTTAAACCCATGCAATTATCCAAAGCCGAAGAACAACTCATGCAACTTTTGTGGAAACAAAAGCGCGCCATCATGAAGGGCTTAATTGAAGCCTATCCGGACCCAAAACCGGCAACCACCACCGTGGCCACGCTTTTAAAACGGATTCAGGACAAGGGTTTTGTTGATTATGTTCAGGAAGGGCGATCGCGTGAATATTTTCCACTGATCAAAAAGAAAGACTATTTTTCTAAGCAGGTCAACGGGATGATCAAAAGTTTCTTTAATAACGACACGGCACAGTTTGCGTCCTTTTTTACCCAGGAAACAGACCTCAGCAAAGAACAACTGGAAGACCTCAAAAAAATAATCGATTCAGAAATTCAAAAGAAAAAGTGATGGAAATGTATCTATTAAAATCCGGTATTTGTCTTGCCATACTTTATGGGTTCTATAAACTGTTTTTAGAAAATGAAAGCATGCATGTTTTCAAACGGGTTTATTTGCTGGGTGCTGTGGGTATTTCATTTTTGATTCCGCTGATTACCTTTACGACTTATCTTGAAATACCGGAGACTACAGTGGCTACAACTCCTGTTTTTGTGAATACCGGTAACACTTCATTTACTGAAATTGAAACCGCCAAAAATTATTGGCCATTCATTTTATGGGGTTTGTATGCTTTGGGAGTGGTGTTTTTCAGTATAAAATTTGGTAAAAACCTTAAACAACTGATTTCAAAAATCAAGAACAACCAAAAATTCACACGCGATTCCATTCACCATGTTTTGCTGAAAACCCCGGTAATTCCCCATACGTTTTTAAACTACGTATTCCTCAACAAACAAAAATTTGAAGCGCGGGAAATCCCTAACGAGGTAATTGAACAGGAGCATGTTCATGCCAAGCAAAAACACAGCATCGATATTTTGCTTGTGGAGCTTGTGCAAATTGTCTTTTGGTTCAATCCGTTGCTCTATTTTATAAAAGGAAGTATCAAGCTCAACCACGAATTCCTGGCCGACCGGGCCGTTTTAAAACAAGGGGTTGACACAACCGCTTATCAAACACTTTTACTGGCATTCTCATCACATGCCCCCACGCCAACCCTGGCAAATTCAATCAATTATTCATTCATTAAAAAACGATTTACAGTCATGAAAAAACAAACATCAACACAAGCCATTTGGCTGCGAAGCCTTATCATTTTGCCCTTAGTTGCTATTTTAGTTTTTGGGTTTAGTTCAACTGAAGTGATTCAAAAAGAAGCAATCACTGAACAAACACAATCTGAACTTCAACAAGAAAAAGCAACCAAAGCCGAAATTAAAGAATACAACACCCTGGCAAAAAAATACAACACAATGTCCAGAGACAATATGCGTATAGTTAGTGCTGAAGTTGACAGAATGACTGTTGTTTACAGTAAAATGACAACACAGCAAAAGGAAAATGCCGAACCTTTTCCTAGTCTTCCTGATTCACCGCCAGCACCTCCTGCACCTCCTGCTCCTGATGCTCCTGATGCACCAAAAGTTGCAAAAAACCCACCATTGCCT
>JBBDVI010000032.1:0-9796 GCA_040903465.1 Flavobacteriaceae bacterium | reverse complement strand
ACAACGTCTGGTGGATTTCAGTTTAGGAAAAGTATCACAGGATTTACCAGAAACTTCTTATAAGCCCGGGATAACTTCTGTTGAGTTGGGCAATGTCTTGCCGGGGTTCATATATAAAAGTTTACAAAAAGGTTTTATGGAATTTGGTAAAAGCATGAAGGGGTATTTTACCAATGAAGCGGTGGTGCATGCTACCGAGTCGCGCACCTCTTCACCGGTGCGCATTCCCAGAAACCCCGAAACCCTGGAGCATATTCATATCAAAGGTTTGTATCCCTGTGGGGAAGGGGCAGGCTATGCAGGCGGGATAGTTTCCGCGGCTATTGACGGTGAAAAATGTGCGGCAAAAGCCGTGGAAACGTTATAGCTCCTGAAGTATCTTCAATAAAAAACCTCCACATTCCTGAGAAAGGGAGGTTTTTATTTTATAATTTGATATGTTTTTAATCTAATTCCAAAGCATCCATCACCGCATTGTAATCGTTGACGTCCACACCACTGGTAGTGGCAAAGTCTGAGGGCACTACCACAAACCGAAACGTTTGGTTTTGAGTAAAAGCAGGACCCAATGTGCTCAAGTCAAAATTACCGTCAATTTGAATCAAAACGTCGAAAAAAGTATGGTTGTAAACATATTGAATGATATCACCATTATCCAAAAAGAAGTTTTGGGGTATCAAACTCCAGGCATCTACATTATCAGGTAGTTCTGCTTCCAGACGATAAACAAGAACAGCATCAGATTCATAAACTTCAATTGAAGTTGGGATGTTCACAAAAACTTCCTGTAAACCGTTTGAGATATTGTATTCAAAATTAACTGTCCTTTCAAAGGTTTGACCAAGAATATTAACCCCATCAAGACCGGGAGGCCCTTGGGGTCCTTCACATGAGGTAAGGAAAAAGACAGCTGTTGCTAGGGTAAAAAGTATTTTTTTCATGAGTTTGTGGTTTTAATTTTTAAAGTTATGAACAAAATGCGTACCGAAAATTTCTTTTTTCAAAAGTAGGATATTTTAGAGGTTAAACCAATTGATGTAAATTTTTTAAAAGAACCTCTAAAACTCTGATAAAAGTTGAAGTCTTATTAAACATCGTTTAATTAATAAATTTTCTTAAATTATATACAAACCCTATATATCTACAGTTAACATTTTGTATTTTTATAACATTCAGTTAAACTAATAAATAAAAAATAATATGAAACGTATATTAACAATGGTGCTTATGGTCGTTTTACTGTATGCTTGCACCACAAACCCCTTTACGGGAAAACAAACCCTGGCTCTGGTACCCAATTCGCAAATACTTCCTATGGCTTTTCAGCAATACAATCAATTTCTCACTGAAAACAAAGTTGTAACAGGAACCTCAGAAGCAGCACGTATTCAAACGGTGGGACAAAAAATTGCAACTGCCTCAGAGCGCTGGCTGAATGCCAATGGCTATCAAGGATATTTAAGTGAATATAAATGGGAATTCAATCTCATTCAAGATGAAGCGGTTAATGCCTGGTGTATGCCGGGAGGTAAAATTGTATTTTATACCGGAATTATGCCCATTGCAAATACTGAAGCTCGTGTAGCAGCTGTTATGGGCCACGAGGTTGCCCACGCACTGGCCAATCACGGTCAGCAGCGCATGAGCGCCGGCCAATTACAACAACTGGGCGCCGTGGCAGGTAATATTGCCTTTGCCGAAGACCCTGAAAACCAGGCAATTTTTAATACAGCTTATGGTATTGGTTCCACTGTGGGGGTGATGATGCCTTTTAGCAGAAGTCATGAAACTGAAGCAGACCGCATTGGGCTTACCCTGATGGCCATTGCCGGTTATGACCCTGCCGAGGCTGCCGAACTGTGGCGCAGGATGCAACAGGAATCAGGGGGTGGCGCACCACCGGAGTTTTTGAGTACCCACCCTGCAAGTGAAACCCGTATCAACAATATCAATTCCTGGGTGGAAGAGGCAAAAGCCGAAGCACGCAAGTATGGTGTAACCTCTTTTAAAAAGTAACAAATAGATTACCTGATAAAGAAAGTATTTTATACTTTAGAAGCTGCTTTTACGAGCAGCTTTTTTATTTGAATACTTATGAGAAACTATCATGAAAAAGGGAGCAAGAAGCTCTTGTTTGCATGGGCCTTTTATGATTGGGCCAATTCAGTATACAGCCTGGTGATTGCCTCGGCTATTTTTCCAATATACTATCAGGCACTTTTTGATGCTGCCGGCACAGAAACCGTAACGGTTTTTGGGGGCGAGATAAGAAGCACACCACTTATTAGTTATGTCACGGCTGCGGCTTTTCTTTTGGTGGCCTTTATGTCTCCTATCCTCTCCGGTATAGCTGATTATGTGGGGAACAAGAAAAACTTTATGAAGTTTTTTTGTTACCTGGGTGCTGTTTCCTGTGTTGGTTTGTACTGGTTTGACCTGGACATGATATACTTCAGTTTGTTGTGTTATTTTCTGGCATTGATAGGTTTCTGGGGAAGCCTTGTTTTTTACAATTCCTATTTGCCTGATATCGCTTATGAAGAACAGCATGATAAAGCAAGTGCCCGTGGGTATTCCCTGGGGTATATAGGTAGTGTATTTTTGTTATTATTTAATCTTGCCATGGTGATGCAACCCGGTTTCTTTGGATTGGGCGAAGGTGGTGAAGCGGCAATGCTGGGCATGAAGATTTCTTTTGTGACAGTGGGTGTGTGGTGGATTACCTTTAGCCAGTATTCATTTTATCATCTTCCCATAGGTCCAAAGAACGGTCACAGGGTCACCCGCAATGTGCTATTGAACGGTTTCAGGGAATTGCAAAAAGTACAACGCTCGTTGATTGAAAACCTTCAGTTAAAGCGATATCTCTATGCCTTTTTTGTCTATAGTATGGCTGTTCAAACGGTGATGCTGGTTGCGACTTATTTTGGCGAACAGGAAATTGCCTGGAAGGACAGCTCTGAGAAAACGATGGGACTGATCGTGAGTATTTTAATAATTCAGTTGCTGGCAGTGCTGGGTGCAGAGTTGACTTCACGTGCATCACAGAAGTTTGGCAACATTCCAACCCTTATTGTCATCAACAGTATATGGCTTGGCATTTGTGTGGTTGCCTACTCAATAACCGAACCCATTCAGTTTTATGTAACGGCTGGATGTGTGGGCCTTGTCATGGGTGGGATACAGTCACTTTCGCGCTCCACATATTCCAAGTTTATACCACCCACAAAAGACACCACTTCTTATTTTAGTTTTTATGACGTCACAGAAAAAGTGGGCATCGTGATCGGGATGCTGCTGTATGGCTTTATTGATCAGCTTACGGGCAGTATGCGCAACTCGATATTGTTTCTCGTTGTTTTTTTCTTTTTGGGGATAGTGTTGCTTTTTCGTGTTCCGCGAAAGCGAAATTATACTATAAGTTCCCGAAATGACGTTATCTAAATATACCCTGTTTTTTGAAGGAAGCATTAACTTGAAAAATAAAATGCCCTTTCAAATAAATAATTTTACTTAAGTTTGCGTTTTGACCTAATATCTAAAGATATCTACTTATGAAGTTTAATTCCTTTTTTACGCTATTACTTTTCACGGCTTTTGCATTTGTTGCGTGTGAAAATGAACCCATAGAGGGTGAATTTGTTTCTGATGACCCTCAGGATTATATTGCCTCTTTCACTGCAGATGTGGAAGGCACCTTTTTTGAGGCAGAAACCGCAAATGCCGTTACGGCCGAGGGGGTTACTACAATTACCGGTATTCGTGATAACGGCGACGGTATTACTCTGATTATTAATGGTGTAGGCGTTGGCAATTTTGATTTGGTTACCGAAGGAGAGGCTACTTTTGGGATTACTCAGGATTCAGAAGCTTTTTCGACAAACAATGAAGGAAGTCAAGGTCAAGTGGCCGTTACACAATATGACACCAATCTAGGGCTTATTTCGGGAACGTTCTCTTTCACGGCAACACGTCCATTACTGGATGCTAACGGAGCCCCTATTTTGGACGGTGAAGGCAATCCCACATTTGCTTCTGTTATTATAAGTGAAGGTCAATTCACTAATATACCCCTTACTTCAGATGGTAGCGGACCCACCGATCCTGTTACAGAATTTTATGCCGAAGTTGATGGTATTCCTTTTGTTGCCGGAGAAGAAACAGCCGGTGCATTTTATGATGAAGCTACCAACACATTGATTGTACAAGGCGTGAACAATGACAAAACAGTAAGAATGAAGGTTTTAAATACAGCAGAGGGGATTTTTGATTTGGGTGCAACAAACGCTGAGGAATCTATGGGTTCATATCTCATTGAAGGTGAAAACCCCTATACTTCTGAACTTTCAGAGGGTGGTTCCGGATCTGTTACCATTACAACTTTTGATTTGGAAAACAATACCATTTCCGGAACATTTGAGTTTACTGCCGGAAGAGACGCCGGTGCTGAGACGGTTGTGATCGAAAATGGATATTTTGAAAACTTGCCTCTCACATTAGGAGATCCCGGAGGTGAAACCGATTTTATGAATGCAAAAATAGACGGAGTGGATTTCTCAGCAGATGATATTTCAATTGGTACTACCGGTATCATTTCAATTGAAGGTGTTGATACTGCAACAGGCGAATCTATTTTTATTTCTTTTCCGGCTGATACTGAACCCGGAACCTATTCAATGACATTTTCAGGGGATATTAATGCCAGCTATTTTGATGGGAATATTTCCTATGGATCGGAGACAGGTTTGTTGATTCTAAATGAAAACAGTGCGTCATTGGTTCAATTTTCTTTTAATTTTCAAGCTTCTGAAGAAGAGGGAGGAGCGATTGTACACAGTATATCAGAAGGATTGTTTCAATATAACCTTTAAAAAAATACAAGACACTATAACTAAAAAGCCACTTTTAAAGTGGCTTTTTCTTTGGGTGTATAATTAACGTGTTCTTACAAAGTTTTGATTTTACCGCTTCCGGCTTCAGATGTTTTGAGTTTGGTTGGGTTTCCTATGTAGTATATGTTTCCTGAACCGGCTATTTTTGCTTCAAGCATTTCTGTGCAATTTACTTTGAAATTGCCCGAACCGGCAATTTTAACCTCGGCGTTTGTAGACTTTAAACCCTCCAGGTTTGCATCGCCAGATCCGGCAATACTTCCTTTAAGGTCTGTTGTGGTTCCCGTAAGGATAATATTCCCAGAACCAGCCACGCTAACTTCAAGGGAAGTTGTTTTTACAGATAACTCCATATCACCGGAGCCTGCAAGTCGCACGGCAAGCATTTCGCTTTGAATGGTTTTTGAAGAGGTTATTTCGCCCGATCCTGCCAGGGAAACTTTAGTCAATGTCCCAACCGGAACGGTAACTTCTATTCTCTTTCCTGAACTTGGTTTTAGATTGGTGTTTTTTTCTGTTTTGATGTGCAATGCATTTCCTTTAGTTTCGATAACGATGTGTTCGATAAGGTTGCTTTCTGCTTTTAAAGTAATTGCCCCTACATTTCCCTCTGTAAGCGTGACGTGAAAATTTCCGCCAACTTGTACTTCTTCATAAGCTGATGTCGTGTAGGATTTTGTTTGAACATTCCCGTTACCTTTTATGTTTTGTGTTTTCCATTGGGCCTGGGTTGTAGTAAACGCAAGTGCTAAAATAACTGTTGTAATTAATTTGATTGATTTCATAACTGTTCTGTTTTTGATGATTGATTTATTAATTTTTGCTGAATGTGATATTGCCATAATCTGAGGCAATGTCAATGGTGTTTCCGGAATTTTTTTGGCCGTAATAGCCTTGGTATTCTTTGCTGGTTCCTTTGTCTTTTTCAACCGAAAAATCAAAGAGTTCTTTTCCTTTAAGGTTTGAATAGGTTAATTTGGCATTTAAATCAAAAGCTGCTCCGTTTGCAATACCAAATTTTAGTCCCGTATATTTGGTTCTTATTTTTACACTTTTAATATTTTTTTCGAGACGGTCTACTGAGACTTTTCCATAACCTGCCTGAATGTAAAGGCTATTTGAAACAGTTTCAATAGATGTGGAGACATAGCTTCCGTTGCCGGTGATATTTTGGACTGACCCCACTGTGAGTTTACCGTAATCACAATCATAAGCTAACTTACCAACTTCTTTAATTTCAGATTTGGTATAATCGCCGTTTAAAGCTATTTGTTCTGCTTTATCAATTACAAAGCCAGAGTAATCAGCATAGATTTGTGCGTTTTTCACATAGCTTATGGTAGAGTTATTTGTATAATCAAAATTGAGGGTGTTGTTATCTCCTTTTAATTCGCCAAGAATCAATTTGCCATAATCGCAGGTTAAACTCGCATTTCCTTCTAACACATCCAGGCTTATGGCGCCATAGCTGTTATCAAGGCTGACGCTGTTGGAAATTGGCATTTTGATTAGGTAATTTATTTTCATGTTGATGTTCTTTGATTTTCCTCCCCAAAACGTCCAGCCGCTTTTCTGGTTTTGGATCATGGTCTCTGCACTCACCATAGATTTTGACCCGGAAAATTCAACTGTTATTTCATCGAGTCTTTTTTGAACTTCGCTTTCGTCATCACCGTTTGTTGTAATCGTAACTACAATTTCAATCCTGTTTTGATTCCAGGTGGTAATGTCAATGTTGCCATATTTGTTATCGACTTTTAACAGGGCATCTTTGTTTACATTGAATTGTTTTTCGATTTTCTTCTCCTTGGTGTGTTTTCCCTTCCAGGTACTATTGTTTGCAGCCACTGTAAATAAGGGCAGCAAGACCAAGATTAAGATTGTTTTAAATAGTAGTTTCATGGATATCTTGTTTTAATTCTTTAATAGTTTCTATTTGTTGTAATACATCTTCAAGCAGGTCAATCCGGCTTTGAAAGTTTGAGATCATGGCATAAATAACGCGTTTGTCATTACCGCTTTTTGCTAGGTCTTTTTTGAGTTTTTCATAATCATTTTCAAGTATTTCCATTTGCAACAGGGCATCTTGTATTAGTTTTTGTGCTTCCGGGGCATCTTCTTTTTTCAGATTAGAAAGCTCACTTTTGATCGTTGCCATAAAAAACTGCTGTGTCTCTGCCATTTCGGGAGAAATACTGGCCAGGTCTGCTTCATTGGAACTGTTGTCAATCAGTGGGAAGCCCAAGGCGATGATGATTAAAAAGGACGCTGCGATTGCCATAGGTTTCCAGAAAACAAGTTGTTTTACCGGTTTTTGATTCTGCGCCTCCAGTTTCTTCATAAACCGCATTTGGTGGCCTGTTTTAGGCTCTTCCGGGGGTAACTGTTCCTTTTGGAATAGTTCTTTGAGGTGATTGTATAAATTAGTGTTTTTCATTTGTATGGTTTTTTACGTAAGGGTGGGGATTCATTAATAGCTCATTGTTCTTTCAAGAAACTTTTTTCTCAGGCTTTCCTTTGCTCTAGAAAGCATGGTCCTGCAATTGGCATAACTCATATTCATAATTTCACATATTTCTTCGTAATCATAGCCTTCGATAAAATGCAGTGTCAGCATCATTTGATAATTGGGTTTTAATGTGTTTATTACTACCATTACTTCTTTTGCTTTAAGGCTTGTATAACTTTCTTCAGGCGTATCATCCTCGTCATCATTTATTTTATTTGCTACTGCTTCATTATCAATATCTTCGTGAAACTCTTGTTTTCGGTATTTAGAGATACTTTGATTGATTACGATTCTTTTTAACCAAGCTCCAAAATTAGCATCTCCCTTAAACGTGTGTAACTTTGTAAACGCTGTCAAAAAAGCTTCCTGCATGATATCTTCTGCTTCATCCTGTTGTTTTACAATGCGCAAAGCCGTGTTATACATAGCCAGATAGTACCGATTGTACACCTCCATCTGTGCCAGCTGGTTGCCTTTCATGCATTGCGACAATAAAATGTCAATATGTGTATTGGTTAGTGTCAAAAAAAGCTTTTGTTTGTTATAAAGATAGCGTATAGATCAAAATGTTACAGTTTTGACTATATTTTTTTAAATTGTTCTGAAGGGGTGGCATAACTATTGCCCAAATAGAGGAGGTGTATACTATTACTTATCATTTATGTGTTTGATAGATAGCGCCTTATGTGATCAATTAAAAATATATAAATTAAAAACATTGTGTTCTTCTATGACACAATGACTTAAATAGAACTATGGCAAAATCAAAAATTATAGATATAGACAGTTTGTCATTTCAGGATATGAATGATGAAGCAGAGTTGATTCCGTTAATGACTCCTGAAGATGAAGAAGCAATTAACAGAGAGGAGTTGCCTGAAGAACTGTCAATTTTACCTCTGCGGAACACTGTTCTTTTCCCTGGGGTGGTAATCCCAATTACTGCAGGAAGGGATAAATCAATTAAACTGATTAATGAGGCCAATAAAAAATCGAAAGTTATTGGCGTGGTTTCACAAAAATCTGAAGGTGTTGAAGAGCCCGGTGTTGAAGACATCAACAGATTGGGAACGGTTGCACGCATCCTTCGTGTTTTAAAAATGCCTGATGGGAACGTAACGGTTATTATTCAGGGGAAAAAACGCTTTGAAATCGACGAAATTATAAGCACAGAACCTTACTTTAAAGCCAAGGTACAAGGTGTTGAGGAAGCCAAGCCGGCAAAAAACAATAAGGAATTTAAAGCTATTATTGATTCCATCAAGGAGCTTGCATTGCAGATTATTAACGAAAGTCCCAATATTCCCTCCGAAGCTTCATTTGCAATCAAAAATATAGAGAGCACATCATTTTTAATCAATTTTGTGTCTTCAAATCTGAATATTGATGTTGAGGAAAAGCAAAAATTACTTGAAATCAATTCGCTTGAAGACCGCGCACTGGAAACGTTGAAGTACATGAACATTGAGTTCCAGAAACTGGCACTCAAAAATGATATCCAGTCTAAAGTGCGTCACGACCTTGACCAACAGCAACGAGAGTATTTTTTACATCAGCAGATGAAAACCATACAAGAGGAATTGGGTGGAGTATCTCACGATGAGGAACTTGACGAAATGCGCGCCAAGTCCAAAAAGAAAAAATGGAATGAAGAAGTAGGCAACCATTTTCAAAAGGAACTGGCAAAGATACAACGAATGAACCCGCAGGTGGCCGAATATTCCATACAGCGAAATTACCTTGAACTCTTTCTCGATTTACCATGGAACCATTATTCGAAAGATAAATTTGATTTAAAACGGGCAAAACGTATACTCGACAGAGACCATTATGGGCTTGATGACGTTAAAAAACGTATTATTGAATATCTTGCAGTACTCAAGCTTCGAAACGACATGAAATCGCCTATTTTGTGTCTTCACGGACCTCCGGGTGTGGGAAAAACCTCTTTAGGGAAATCTATAGCTGAAGCCCTTGGAAGAAAATATGTGCGTGTTTCTTTAGGAGGGCTGCGTGATGAGTCTGAAATAAGGGGGCACCGAAAGACATATATTGGGGCAATGCCAGGACGCATTGTGCAAAGCATCAAAAAAGCAGAAACATCAAATCCTGTTTTTGTGCTTGACGAAATTGATAAACTTTCCTTAGGAAATCAAGGAGATCCTTCTTCGGCATTGCTGGAAGTTCTCGACCCTGAACAAAATTCAGCTTTTCATGACAATTTTCTGGAAGTGGGCTTTGACCTTTCAAAGGTAATGTTTGTTGCCACTGCCAATACACTAAATACAATTCAGCCGGCTTTGCTTGATCGTATGGAAATCATCAATGTAACCGGCTATACCATTGAGGAAAAAGTGGAAATTGCAAAGCAACACTTGTTGCCCAAACAACTAAA
>JBBDVI010000031.1:0-9861 GCA_040903465.1 Flavobacteriaceae bacterium | reverse complement strand
CCGGAAGCAATCCGGTATGTAAATTCCAAATGCTCCACCATATGTTGCGGTGTCATCGTTCCCCATTTTGGTTTTGTATTTTCTGAAAGTTTGCTCAGGTAAAACGGAATGCTTTCTGAGGTGATTTCGACAAAAGTCGTCTCCTTTTTCTGAACCATCGTCAAAATAGTCGCAAATGCCACCATTTCATCCTCTGTATCAAATACCTCGACATACCACTTTACAATACCTGAAGGATGCTCTTTTCCTTTTTGGTCTCGATCGACTTTTTGTTTACACGTAAGTCGGACATAAATGGTATCGTTGTGGTACAAGGGACGTAAAAAACGTATTTCTTCCAATCCGTAATTCGCAGCTACCGGCCCTTTGTTGGGATAGACAAACAAGCCTGCTGCCGCGGAAATGATAAAATAACCGTGGGCGGTGCGGTGCTCAAAAATACTTCCGTCGAGCGAAGTGATATCTGTATGGGCATAAAAATGATCCCAGGTCAGGTTGGCAAAGTTGACAATGTCGGTATCCGTAAGGGTGCGTTTATGTGTTTTGAGGGACATTCCAGGTTGGATGTCTTCCCAGTGATAGGTAAATGGATGTTTATCGGATTCTTTGTAATCGGATTTGGGTTGGTAAATTCCAGTAATTTCTGTTAAGGTTGTTGGCGAACCCTGAATGGCGGTGCGTTGCATATAATGCTTAATACCTCTCATTCCGCCCATTTCTTCGCCTCCTCCGGCACGACCGGGACCACCGTGAACGAGCAATGGTAATGGTGAACCGTGGCCGGTACTTTGCTTGGCGCTTTCACGGTTGATGGTGAGTATGCGTCCGTGATGGGAAGCTGCACCTATTGTAAACTCTTTGGCTATGGAATTATCATTGGTAAAAATGGAGCTCACAAGGGAGCCTTTACCAAGCTTGGATATTTTTATTGCTTCTTCGATACTGTTATAAGGCATCAGTGTGCTCACAGGACCAAAGGCTTCGGTTACATGTGCTGCTTCATTTTGCAAGGGCTTGTCTTCCCGAAGCAAAATGGGACGTATAAATGAACCCTTTTTGGAATCTGCGCCCACGGCTTCAAAATCTTCAAAACTACCATAAACTATTTGTGCGGTTTTGGCTATCTTTTCTACCTGCTCTTTTACAGATTCGCGCTGTGCGTGGCTAACCAGAGACCCCATACGCACTTCTTTTAAACGCGGATCGCCAACGGTGACTTTGTCAAGTGCATTTCCGATGGCGATTTGCACATCTTCCATATACTTTTCAGGAACAAGGATGCGGCGAATGGCAGTACATTTTTGTCCACATTTCACGGTCATTTCGTTACGCACTTCTTTGATAAACAAATCAAATTCAGGAGTTCCGGGAGCGGCGTCTTCGCCAAGAACAGAAGCGTTCAACGAGTCTGCTTCCATCGTAAAAGGGACAGATTCTTCAATAAGTTGCGGGTGAGCTTTCAACATTCTGCCTATTTTGGCAGAACCGGTAAAAGTCACGACATCTTGTGATTGCACGGTGTCTAAAATATTTTTTGCCGTTCCGGAAATGAGTTGCAAGCTGCCTTCGGGTAAAATACCTGAGGCTATAATTTCTTTGACTACGGCTTCAGTGAGGTAAGCCGTTTGCGGCGCGGGCAAAACTACGGCGGGCATTCCCGCCATCCAGTTGACGGCACATTTTTCCAGCATTCCCCATACGGGAAAGTTAAAGGCGTTGATATGCACAGCAACACCTTCTTTTGGCACCATAATGTGATGCGCCATAAATCGTCCGCCTCGGGAAAGATCAATGGGTTCGCCTTCTACGTGATAGGACTGGTTGGGAAATAATTTCCGTAAAGATGCATTGGCAAACAGGTTTCCAAATCCGCCTTCAATGTCTATCCAACTGTCGATTTTTGTGGCTCCGGTGCGGTAACTGATTTCATAAAACTGGGCTTTCTTTTTGGTAAGATACATCGCCAGTTTTTTGATCATATTGCCCCGCTCCTGAAAGGTCATTTTGCGCAGGGTGTCGCCTTTATCACGACCGTATTGCAGAATGGATGGAACGTCAAGCCCTTCTGTGGTTACGCTGGTAAAATGTTCACCGGTAACGGAGTCCTGAATAGGGGTTCCTTCACCCTGCCCCTGGGTCCATTGACCTTGTATGTAGTGTTGTGTTTTGTTCATAATATATGCCCACGCTCGCGGGTAACTTTTTTTTATATTTTTAGTTTGATTAAGGAGATTTCCGCCTACGCGGAAATGTTTTCAATCACTGCAGCATATCCTTGTCCAACTCCAATACACATCGTAACAAGCGCATATTTCTTCCCTGTCAAAGATAACTCTAATGCGGCGGAGTAACAAATGCGGGCGCCGGTTACTCCCAGTGGGTGACCAATGGCAATCGCGCCACCATTGGGGTTGATTCTTGGGTCGTCATCGGCTAAACCCCATTCACGGATGCACGCCAGCGACTGTGCGGCAAAGGCTTCGTTCAACTCGATGACATCCATATCTTGCATTGTCAGGCCTGCTTTTTCCAAGGCTTTGTTGGAGGCTTCCACGGGGCCAATCCCCATAATTCTGGGTTCGACACCCACCACGGCAGAACTTACAATTTTGGCGAGTGGTTTCAGATTATATTTCTTTACTGCAGTTTCAGAGGCTATAATTATTGCGGCTGCACCGTCGTTTAATCCGGAAGAATTTCCGGCGGTGACACTGCCGTCTTTTTTAAATGCCCCACGAAGTTTTGCAAGAACTTCTTTACTCGTGGTTGGTTTTATAAATTCGTCTTCTGAAAAAAGTATTGGGTCTTTTTTTCTTTGCGGAATTTCTACCGTTACAATTTCTTTTGCCAAACGCCCGTTTTGTTGCGCTTTTGCGGCTTTCATTTGTGAGTTGTAAGCGAAAGCATCCTGATCCTCACGTGAAATGTGGTATTTCTCCACTAGATTTTCTGCGGTAACACCCATGCCTTCTGTACCGTACATTTCGTGCATTTTGGGATTGACAAAACGCCATCCAAAACTTGAATCATACATTTTAGCATCGGTCCCGAAAGCACTTGAAGGCTTGGCAACCACGTACGGTCCTCGGGTCATATGTTCCACTCCACCTGCGATAAATACATCGCCGTCCCCGGCTTTGATGGCACGGTTTGCGTGAATTATAGCTGAAAGACCACTGCTGCAAAGACGGTTTACGGTTTCTCCAGGTACTGAATAAGGCAGTCCGGCCAGTAAGGAAGCCATGCGGGCAACGTTTCGGTTGTCTTCCCCGGCCTGATTGGCACAGCCCAAAATGACATCTTCATAAGCGTCTTTAGGGATGTTGGGATTTCTTTTTACGATTTCGGCAATAACAAGTGCTGCCAAATCATCGGTGCGAACCGGTGAGAGGGTGCCTTGATAACTGCCTATGGGTGTTCTTATTCCGTCTATTATGTATGCGTTCATTTCTTTCGGTTTTTAAAAGCATAAAAATAAAGAAAATAATAGGGATTGCATACTAATACGGCATTAATAACCCCGGATTTTATTCAGAATAAATTAATCAACGATTACTGAAAAAGTGTCATGTAGGTTCATATTCCCGGAGGTATATCCTGTCATGAACCATTCCTTCCGTTGTTGGGAAGTACCGTGAGTAAATGAATCTGGCACCACGTGACCTTGCGTCCTTTTTTGAATAGCATCATCACCCACAGCATTTGCAGCACTCATTGCTTCATCAATATCGCCCTCTTCCAGGTATTTTTTATTGTAATGTGCCCAAAGTCCGGCATAAAAATCTGCTTGCAATTCCAGCGCTACGGAAAGTTGATTCGATTGCGTTTCATTACTATTCTGCTGCAATTGCCTTACTTTTTGGGAAGTGCCCAGAAGTGTTTGAACGTGATGCCCTATTTCATGGGCAGTTACATAAGCAATAGCAAAATCACCACCTTTTGCACCAAAACGTGTTTTTAGTTCATTAAAAAAAGTCAAGTCCATATAGACCTTTTGATCTCCAGGACAATAAAAAGGTCCTAAAGCAGAGCTTGCACCTCCACAAGCAGTTTGCACGGCATCTGTAAACAAAACCATTGTAGGCTCTTTGTAAGTTCCTATATTGTTTTCACGAAAAATTTGGTGCCAGACATTTTCTGTATCGGCTAAAACTGTTGCCATAAACTCACCCATTTCTTTTTCTTCAGCAGTTAGTTCTCTTTGTTGAACTTGTTCTGTGGGTTGTCCTTGATTGAACTGTTCAAGTATAGGTGCAATCGTTTGTCCGGTTTCTCCTCCAAAAAGTTGAAGTAAAATTACAATTACTGCAATAGCTCCACCACCGGCAGCTATTTTTCCACCGGAGCTCATGCCGCGGCGATCTTCCAGATTCCCGCTTTGTTTTCTGCCTTTCCATTTCATAGAGTGATGTATTGATTTTACATCCTAAAGGTATCACTTTAATCAATCCATAAGAATTAAAAATTAAAGTAATCTGCAGAAATTAAAAATTATGTTCCGGTTATTTAAAAATTGGAAAGTAATGAGGTCTAGTCTTATATTGATAAGGTTTCCGTTACTTCCTGCGGAAGACAGGTACACAGGAGTTTATTGCCACTCCTTCGACGTGCGATATACAACCCCTTTAAACAAAGCTACCAATTTTTCGCCTTTTTTTACTTCAATGATATGAAAACCAAGCTTGTTTCGGGTCTCGTCTATAATAGATTCGGCAGTGATGTAATCACCCTCTTCAAGTGCCTCGATATGGTTGATGGAAGTTTCTATCGAAACGGCAAATTTTCCATAAGTATTAGCCGTAAACCCAAAAGCGGTGTCAGCCAGCGAGTAGGTAATACCACCGTGGGCTTTGCCCATGGAGTTCAACATATCTTTACGCAGAGCCATTCCCACTTTACAACGCCCGACTTCACATTCCAAAATCTCAATACCCAGCCATTGGCTAAAGGCATCAAGGGAGAGCATTTTATGAGGTATTAGGTTGGAGGCTGGAGGTGGGAGGTTTTTTTTCATCACTTTAGGCTTTATTTGTGAGGCTGGAGGTGGAGGTCTTTTTTATTTTTGTTTGTCATTTATTCTATTATAAATCTTTTTTCTAAGAGTCGTAATCATTTTAGTTAACTCTGTCAATAATCTTCTATTTTCTTCAAACTCCTCAAATGTAATATAGTTTCTCAACCTTGCCTTAGTATTACAAGAAACACATTCATTCGCGCTAAACCAAGCAATTCCCAGATGCTTATGAAATTGTGGGTCAGAACCTGATGAACCTTCTGCAGTGTTTAATGCAATTGAATCTGCTGCCCTGCCAAATTGAGAGGTCAACTTATACATTTCGTGTTTGGGAAATTTTAGAAGTAGTTTATCAACAATTTCTCCAAATTCCATTGCTTTTTGATAGACAATTAAATCTTCAAAATTAAAATGATACGCAGATTTTTCCATAATATAAAATTTTATAAAATGTATTTAACAAAGTCGAAAGCATCGATAGACTCTTTTCCTAAACCTACTACCTACTGCCTAAAACCTACTACCTTTCCTCCTCATTTTCCGTAGCAACGGACTGCAGCGATATCTGTCCTCACGGTATTCATCATAAAGTGCATCTATCTTTTCGACGCACCAATCGATGCCTTTTTCATTGGCCCAGGCGAGCAATCCTTGAGGATAGTTAACTCCTTTTGTCATTGCTAGGTCAATATCTTTCGCAGAAGCGATATTTAAAAACAGTGCATCAGCAGCTTCGTTGATGAGCATAACCAAAATGCGTTCAAAAATTTCTTGTCCCAATTTTAAGTCTTTGATGGGTTCGGGGTTTGTGGTATTTTCAGCATAGTTGTAATACCCCCTCCCCGATTTTCTGCCCAAATATCCGGCTTCTGAAAAGCGTTTTTGGGTAAATGCCGGTTTGTATCTTGGGTCGAAATAGAACGCTGTGAAAACCGTTTCAGTCACGGTGTAATTGACGTCGTTTCCAATAAAATCCATCAGTTCAAACGGACCCATACGGAAACCACCAATTTCTTTCATTGCCCAGTCAATAGTCGCAAAATCAGCTGTTCCTTCTTCATAAATGCGAAGTGCCTCACCATAAAAAGGGCGCGCCACGCGGTTAACAATAAAGCCGGGGGTATCTTTGGCCAAAACCCCAATTTTTTTCCAATCCTCAATAGTTTGAACCACTTTATTTTTTACTGCTGATGAAGTTTGAATCGCCGGAATGACTTCCACCAAAGGCATTAAAGGCGCGGGATTGAAAAAATGAATCCCGATAAAACGTTCCGGTTTTTTTAGAGATGCTGCCAGTGAAGCGATGGAAAGCGAGGAAGTGTTTGAAGCAATAATGGCATCATCAGACTGGTAGCTTTCCAGTTCGGCAAACACTCTTTGTTTGATTTCTGCATTCTCGATGATAGCTTCGATGGTTAAATCGGCATCTGAAAGGTCTTTTAAACTATCTACATAGATAATGCTGTTTTGAATGCGGGATTTTTCCTTTTCATCGATTCTTCCTTTTTCAACCAGGCGACTGAGTACTTTTTCCAACGCAGCTTTGCTTTTGTCCAAGGCTTGTTGACTGGTGTCGTATACTTTTACGGAACATCCGGCAGTGGCAGCTACTTGTGCAATGCCGCTTCCCATGGTTCCGGATCCTATTATTGCTATATTCATTTTTCTTTTTTTTGGTGTGTATCGGCGTAAAATTTTACGCCGTTACCTGTTTTGGTTGAGGCGAAATCCAGATAACTATCGGGACGCCTTTACGTTTTTGTCTTTATTTGCCTTTAAAGTTGGGTTTTCTTTTTTCTATAAATGCGTTAACGCCTTCGTTGTAATCGTGAGTTTGTGCGGCTTCAATCTGATATTTTGACTCTAATGAAAGTTGGTCTTCTAGATTGTTTTGCATCGATGCGTTCAATGCTTTTTTGGTCAAAGCGAGTCCGTGGGTGGGCATTTTCGAAAGGGTTTCGGCAATTTTCTCGGCTTCTTCCATAAAGGTTTCGGCGGAAAACACTTTATAAATCATACCCAGTTTTTCAGCTTCTTCAGCAGAAACTTTATCACCCATCATCATTATAGCCGAAGCTTTTTGAAAACCAATCAATCGCGGTAAAAAGAACGTCCCCGCACTGTCAGGAATCAACCCAATTTTACTAAACGCCTGAATAAAAGCAGCTGCTTCTGAAGCAACCACCACATCACAAGCCAGTGCAATGTTGGCTCCGGCTCCGGCAGCGACACCGTTCACGGCAGCCACAACGGGTTTTCCTATATTTCGGATTCTCGAAATAATGGGATTGTAATGTTCCTCCAGTATGGCTTTAAAACCGGGGTTTAACTCAGGGCTGGTGACTTCCTTTAAATCCTGACCTGCGCAGAATGCCTTGCCGCTTCCGGTGAGGAGAATGGCACGCACTTCATTATTTGTTGCACAATCATCCAGTGCTTTTTGCAAGGCCAATGCCATCTCGCGGTTGAAGCTGTTAAAAACTTCCGGACGGTTAAGGGTGATGATGGCGAGGTTATTTTTTGTTTGTGTGGTTATTGAAGTCATAAATTGTGCTATTTAATTGACGAGATCCCCGCCTTCTCGGGGATTATGTTAAACATTTAAAGTAATCAAAAGGCTCTAAACAATCATTACATTTAAACTGCGCTTTGCAAGCCGTGGAGCCAAACTGGCTGACTAATTCGGTGTTTTTTGAACCGCATTGCGGGCATTTTATCAGTTTTTTGTTTCCTAAAAGCGCTTCTTTGTCTGCAGTAGCGTCAAGCGGGGCGGCGATGCCATATTTTTCCAGTGCTGCCCTGCCTTCTTCCGAAATCATATCTGTACTCCAGGCCGGGGAAAGGACGAGTTTGACTTTGGCTTTCAGTCCCGCTTTCGCGAAAGCGGTTACTATATCATCGCCTATAACATCCATTGCCGGGCAACCGCTGTATGTGGGTGTGATTTTTACTTCTACCGTTCCGTCTTCCAAAACCTCAACTTCGCGCACCACTCCTAAATCGACTATCGTCAAGACCGGGATTTCAGGATCGGGAACCAACTTAAGGATGTCGAGAAATTTTGGGTTGATATGTGTTGTAGAATCTGTCATAAAGAATATCGAATACTGAATAAAAAATATCGAATATCGAAGTGTTACATTTTATTTTTATTTTGAGAGGTTCTAATACTTGTTACAAAAATTGCAACTAATTCGTTGTTTTCAATTATAAGTGCATTTATTTTTTCTATATCTTTAATCAACTTTGCTTCTTTTTGAATTTTTAAATTAACTAGTGATTCTCTTAATTCTTTAAGGCAAAGTTTCATTTTATGTAAAAAATCTCTCGGAGACTCTGCACTTTGCGCTTCTCCATAATTCAATGCTGGTGAAGTCGCAGATCGTATCAACTGTTGCGTTAAATGTTGAGAAGCAAAACTTTTTTCAATTTCTTTACATGCCAAAATCACTTCCACAGCAAACTTTATAAGTCTTTCTTCTAAATCATATTTATAATTCTTCATAGCATTAAAATAAAATATTAAACTTAGAAATTCTATATTCTAATGTTCGATATTCAGTCTTCTGTTACCATTTCATCCCGGGATAGGTGCGTTGCATAAATTGCATATCGGAAAGTATGTAGCCCATATGCTCGGTATGAACGCCGTGTTTTCCGCCTTTGTGAAAATACTTGCGTTCAGGAACTTCTAAGGTGGCTTCTCTTAATAGTTCGCTAACTTCTTTATAGTAGGCTTCTTTTAGTTGACTTGCATCTACTCCAGTTCCGGCTTCTGCGGCAGCTTTTGCAGCTTCGGTCATTTCAAATAATTCGTTGGTGTAAGGCCACAGATCGTTAACCGCTTTTTGAACACGTTCGTGGCTTTCTTCTGTACCATCACCAAGGCGTTTTACCCAATCTCCTGAAAAGCGTTTGTGGTAACTCACTTCTTTGATACCTTTTTTGGCTATCGCCGAAAGGTTTTCGTCTTTGCTTTGTTCCAATTGTTGCATCAGCATCAGATGAAACACATCAAAGAAATATTGGCGAGTAATAACATAACCAAAATCGGTATTGGGTTGTTCTACCAGTAGCACGTTTTTATAATCACGTTCCAAACGCAAAAAAGCGATGTCATCTTCGGTTTTGTCTTCTCCTGAAAGTTGGGCGATGTATTGGTAATAACTACGCACCTGACCAAAGAGGTCGAGCGACATATTGGTAAGAGCAATATCAGTTTCCAGACTGGGTCCGTGACCACAGAGTTCACCCAAACGTTGGCCGAGGATGAGGGAATTGTCGGCGATTTCTAGTATATAATTCCCGCGAAGGCGGGAATCTCGTTCTTTTAAATCCATATTTTTAAAATTATTCTTAAATGTGCTTGTTTTAAAAAAGTCTTATAAACTTTCAAATTTTAAATGCTCTTTAAGTAAGAATCATTTGGTCTTTTAATTGCTGAGTTTCCCGCCTACGCGGGAAAATTTTGTTGTATAAATCAAATCTTCATTCGTCCAATTCACACTTATATCCATCCAACCCGGATTGATTTCTTCAATCAAATTAATTTTCCATTGGCGGTTCCATTTTTTCAATTGCTTTTCACGAATTACAGCTTGTGTACCATTATCAAATTCTTCTAAATAAACCAATTTGTCACAGTTAAACTTTGCAGTAAATGAGTTTTTATAAAGCTTGTTTTTATGTTCTTGTACTCTTGATTCAATGTCATCTGTTACGCCAACATAGAGAACTCCGTTTGGTTTGTTTGTCATTATATAAACAACCCATACTCCCGCGAAGGCGGGAGACTTGTTGTTATCATTATCAAACCTGTTGTTCTTGAATGTTTTCATATAACTTTA
>JBBDVI010000030.1:0-10013 GCA_040903465.1 Flavobacteriaceae bacterium | reverse complement strand
ATAAAGCTTTAGATATAGCTTTTTTAGACTGTTTCGGAGGTCCTGATGCCGCCCATTCAAGTTTTACCTCCTTGCAAAAGGCCATTAATTATGTTATGACTTCATATATAACTACCGGTGGAATAAGAGGTAAGAAAAAGGCTGTTCAGCGTTTTGAACCCAGAAGTTTCAATATGGGTCTATCCCAAAAAGCTTTTTTGGCCACAGGTGGGTTTGGAAAAATACATCCGGGAGAAGACCCAGATTTATCACAGCGTTTATTGAAACAAGGTTTTGCTATTGGTTTTATTGAAAAAGCATTTGTATATCATAAACGCCGCATCTCCTGGTCGAAGTTTTATACACAGGTGAAAAAGTTTGGACTAGTGAGGCCCATCTTGACCCGGTGGCACCCAGATTCAGCTAAAATAAGTTTTTGGTTTCCCTCCTTGTTTGTAATCTACACGATATTGTCGGTAGTCGCTTTGTTTCATGGTTATTGGTTGTTTATGTGCTTTCTGGCATTTTATATGTTGTTGGTATTTATAGACGCTTCAATTAAAAACAGTAGTCTGAAAATAGGTCTCTTCAGTATGCTTGCTTTATTTATTCAATTCTTTGGTTATGGCCTGGCATTTGCCAAATCAACTTTTTTTATTCGAATTTTAAATGAAAACCCTCAAAAACGTTTTCCACACTTATTTTTTGATTAACTTTAAGTTTGAGCGTATATTATTGCTATTGATTTAAAGATACTATTATGAAAGTTGTTGGTCTTACAGGGGGTATAGGAAGTGGTAAAAGCACTGTTGCCAAAATGTTTAAAGACCTTGGTGTGCCTGTATATATCGCAGATAAAGAAGCAAAAGAGTTAATGCATACACCCAAAGTAATCCAAAAAATAAACACGCTTTTAGGGGAATCATCTTATGTTAACGGAGTCTTAAACAGACCATATATTGCTTCAAAAGTATTTAGTGACAAGAATCTGTTAGAGAAACTCAATGCCATTGTCCATCCTGAGGTAAAAAAGCACTTTAAAGAGTGGATGAAAAAACAAAAAGGGGTATATGCTATTAAGGAAGCCGCCATTTTATTTGAAAACGGTGGCTATAAAGAGTGTGATGCTACCATTCTTGTAACCGCTCAAGAATCTATGAGAGTTCGTCGCGTGATGCAGCGGGACCAGATTTCTGATGAAGATGTTGAAGCACGGATGAAAAACCAATGGACAGATGCTGAAAAAGTTAAACTCGCTGATCTAATTATAGAAAATTCTGAAGGAATGGAGGAATTAAGGCTTCGGGTTGAAGTAATTCATTCAAAATTACTTAAAATGTTTTCTAAATGATATTTGTTTTGTTAACATTTGGTTAAACCTTTAAATCGCTAAATGTTAAAATCTTACTTTTGAGGTATGAGCAAAAAACTGTTTTTAATACTCATATTCTTTATGAGCCTTTGTTTGTTAGGGATAATTTTTGTTCAGGTATATTGGATTAAAAATTCCATACAAAATAAAGAGGATCAATTTAATTATAATGTAAGACAGTCTCTGATTACGGTTTCAAAGGAAATGCAGCTCAAAGAACTTGAAAGCTATTTCAGACTTTATGCCGAGGTTGCAGATAGTATTGGTAAGCCTGACACATCAACATTTAGAGAAATTGTCTATACCAATACTGATAATCTTACAAATGAGACATTTATTTATTCAAGCGGGCTTTTAGAAGAAGATTATAAGCTTTCTTCAAACATTCTCGATGTTGATGTTGACAGTATCAATTTCAGGAAATATACTAATAGAACGTTTACAGCACGCATAAAAGAAGGTATTGATGCCGGTGCCACAAATACTGAAACGAGTGAAGTTTCTGTCGAAACATTAGAAGAACCCGGGCAATACCTGCTAAGAGAGACATTTAAAGACATTGCACGGCAGATTCCCATTCACAAACGGGTGAATATTGATGATATTAACGACCTGATTAAACACCAATTGGAAAGCAGGGATTTAAAGCCCGATTTTGAATTTGCAATTTTTAGTAATGGTTTATCAACCAAAGTGGCCTCTGAAAATTTTGATTATGAACCAAAATCTCCGGATATATATAGCGTGCCGCTTTTTGTTGACGACAACAGAAGTTATAAATATGAACTTTTAGTCTCCTTTTCAAAAAAGGATAAATACGTTCTTTCTTCTGTGATGAGTATGGGAGTTTTGACGCTTTTGCTAACTGCTATTATTATCCTGGCTTATTATAGTGCCATAAAACAATTGATAAGACAAAGACAGATTTCAGAAATCAAAACAGATTTCATTAACAATATGACGCACGAGTTTAAAACACCCATTGCAACCATCAATCTTGCACTCGATGCGATGAAAAACCCGATGATTTCTGAAAACAAGGAAACAATGACCCGCTATCTTAGAATGATTCGAGAGGAAAATAAAAGAATGCATGCTCAAGTGGAAAACGTGTTACGAATCTCCAAACTGGAAAAGAGGGATTTAAACATTAAGAAAGAAAGGCTCAAGCTCCATGAATTAGTAGAAGACGCCATAACGCACGTAGAACTGATTGTTGAAGACAGGGGTGGGTATATTAAAACACATTTTGATGCACAAAAATCATCTATACTTGCAAATGAGTCACACTTTACCAATGTAATTGTTAATATCTTGGACAATGCGATAAAATATTCACCTGAACCACCAAAAATCGATATTTATACTGAAAATGTTAAAAATAGTATTATATTAAAAATAAGTGATCAGGGAAGCGGGATGAGTAAAATAGCTCAAAAACGCATCTTTGAAAAATTTTACAGAGAACACACAGGAAATATACACAATGTAAAAGGTCATGGACTTGGACTTTCTTACGTAAAACGAATTATCGACGACCATCAGGGAGAGGTATTTGTGGAAAGTGAGAAAGGAAAAGGAAGTACCTTTATAATTAAACTTCAATTAATATCTTAAGTCATGGAAACTGAAAATAAAAAAATCCTTCTTGTTGAAGACGATCCAAATTTTGGAACTGTCTTAAAAGATTATTTGACAATGAATAACTACAATGTCGTTCACGCCAAAAACGGTATGGAAGGCTTTGAAAAGTTTAAAAAAGACGACTTTGATCTTTGTATACTGGATGTAATGATGCCTTATAAAGACGGATTTACCCTGGCCAAAGAAATCAGGGAGAAAAATGAAGATGTGCCTATTATTTTCTTAACGGCAAAAGCCATGAAAGAAGATGTCCTAAAAGGATATAAAGTGGGTGCAGACGATTACCTGAACAAACCCTTTGATTCTGAAGTGCTCTTGATGAAAATCAAAGCTATCATTCAACGCAAAGCTACAGATTCTGTCGCAGATAGTAAGCAATTTGATTTCCAGGTTGGTAATTTCCACCTGAATTCAAAACTGCGCTTTCTTACCTATAAAGACCAAAAGCCTGACAAATTATCCCCGAAAGAAAACGAGTTGCTCCGTCTTCTTGCATTGCACAAAAATGATTTGATGCCCCGTGAGCTTGCCCTTACAAAAATTTGGAGAGATGACAACTACTTTACTTCCCGCAGTATGGACGTGTATATTGCAAAACTGCGAAAGTACCTCAGCAAAGATGATGATGTAGAAATCCTGAATATTCACGGTGAAGGCTTCAGGCTTGTTGTGAAAAGCGAAGTAGAAAATTAATTGAAGTTACTATAATCTTAAAACGTCCTGAGTTATCAGGACGTTTTGAGTTTTATATAGTCAATGATGTTGTTTATATCTTCATCATGTCCAAACCATTCAATGCTGTCATCTTTTCTCAACCACGTAAGTTGACGTTTTGCATAACGCCGTGTGTTTTTTTTGATTTCCTCAACAGCAGTATCTAAATCCATTTCATTTTCAAGATGGGCAAACAATTCTTTATATCCCACCGTTTGCAATGCATTTAAGTGCCTTTTATCAAAAAGATTTTTTGCTTCATCCAGTAGCCCCTGCTCCATCATCAAATCCACTCGCTGATTAATTCGGTTGTACAGTAATTTTCTTTCCGCGTGAAGGCCTATTTTCAGCACATTAAAATTTCTTTTGCTTTCTCTTATTCCTAAAAACGAAGAATAGGGCTTGCCGGTTCCTATGCATACCTCAAGTGCTCTTATAAGGCGGTGCGCATTGTGGATGTCAACTTTGATATAATAATCAGGGTCAAGAGATTTTAATTTTTCCTGTAAAGGTGTAAGTCCCTGTTCGAGAAATACTTTTTGTAATTTTTCCCTTATCTCAGGTTTAATCTCAGGAAAATAATCGAGCCCTTTTATCACGGCGTCAATATATAGGCCTGAACCTCCCACGAGGAAAATAAAATCATGATTTTTAAATTTCGCTTCAATTAAAAGCAAAGCATCCTTTTCAAAATCTCCCACATTATAATCATCTGTAACAGACCTGTGTTGAATAAAATGATGAGGTACGGCTTTTAACTCTTCAGCTGTGGGGACAGCCGTGCCAATGTTCATTTCTTTGTAAAACTGCCTTGAATCTGCTGAAATAATTTCTGATGAGAAGTGTTTTGCCAGTGCAATGGAAGTGCTGGTTTTTCCGATAGCGGTGGGACCAACAATAGTGATAAGGTATTTCTGATTTAGGGACAAGGTTATATTTTAAGTTTTTCACCACAATTATAACAAAACTCAGCATCAGGTTTATGACCGGATGTGTTACAAACAGCACAGACAGTTGTTGTTGTTGTTTTTTCCTTTTTCCTTTTATTGAGTTTATTTTTTTGTAATGTAAACTCGGCACTCACAATACCTGTGGGAACAGCAATGACTCCATAACCCACAATCATTACAAGCATTGCGAGAAATTGTCCAATCGCAGTCTGAGGCACGATATCTCCATAACCCACAGTTGTGAGCGTGACTATTGTCCAGTAAATGCCTCTGGGAATGCTGGAATAACCGGCAGCCGGTCCTTCAATTAAAAACATCAGGGTACCGATAACCATTGCAATTATAAGTACTGAAAAGAGAAAAACGGTAATTTTGGTCCTGCTGGCTTTGAGGGCTTTTTTGAGGTTTGTTGCTTCACCTACAAAATTAGCCAGTTTCAATACCCTGAATAACCTCAGTAGCCTCAATGCCCTTACACTGGTAAGTAAATTACTTCCCGTAATGAAGAAGGACAGGTACATAGGTAAAATGGCCAATAAATCTATGATTCCGTAAAAACTAAAAATATATTGCCAGGGCTTTCTGGTTGAAAAAATGCGCAGGATATATTCTATGGTAAACAATGAAGTGAAAATCCATTCAGCAATAAGTAGAACTTGATGATACTTAGCATCAATATCTTGTACAGATTCAAGCATTACAGCGACAACACTTAAGAGAATAAATATAAGAAGCAAAACATCAAAGAGCTTTCCCGCCTTGGTGTTGGTGCCATAAATGACAATGTATATGCGCTGTCTGATTTTATCCAGCTTTGTCTTTGGCTCTTCTATAATCATTTTTTATTGTAGCTAACTTGTTCTTCAAATGTAACAAAGTTAATAAGAAACTTTGCTAATCCTCCAGATTAATGATTTTTAAAACCTTGTTACGCCTCAAATAGCTCTGAATAATGTGTTGTGCATCCTTGTTGTTTGACATGGGCGTAACCAGTGATTTTAAGACTTCGGTGTTAGTGATTTGATAATTCAGATTGTAAAAAGCGATTCCTTTAAAAATACCGTTTTCTATATGGACCACACTGCGTTCCTCTAAATCTCTTCCTCTATCAATGATAAGCATGTTTTGATTTTCAAAACTATTATTATTCAAGAAATCGGTAATACGTTTATTGTAGTCTTCAGGTGTTTCCTCTCCAATGCAGGCTCCTGCACATTCTTTTATGGAATAAGCAAAACAAGCACTTTTGGTCTGGTAAAGACCGGTGAGCTTCTGGCACAAACCATAGGCTTCACTAATTTTAAATAGACTGCTCTTGGCTTGCTGATAGTTTGTAAAGGTGGTGATGGGTTTTTTTCGGGCATCAGCCTTTTCAATTTTTAAATTGATATATCCTTCTTCATCTTTAAAACTATTGAGTTGGTATTGATAAAGTGTTTTGCGTAAAGCCCTGTTGTATATTGGCTTGTTGATTTTTATCTCCTCGCTTTCCTTGAGTTGTGCTATCAGATCACTACCTGTTTTTTCATATGAAACTGAATAAACCTCATCCTGTATTTTTTTTGATTTTCTGTTATCTGAAGTAAAATGCTGGATGATGCGTTTTTTGAGGTTCCTGCTTTTCCCGATGTAAATAATTTCTCCATCCTCGCGGTGCATATAATATACACCTGTTTCTGAAGGGATTTTTTCAATGATGCGCAGCAACTTCGAGTCCAGTTGTCTTTTTGGCTCCAGCCTGATAGTATTGCTTACAATTTCTTTCTTGGAATCTTTTGATAAAAGCAATTTGAATAGTGTAACTGTTGCTTTTGCATCCCCGGAGGCTCTATGGCGGTCACTCATGGGGATACCCAGTTCACGCACCAGTTTACCAAGACTATATGATTTAATTTCAGGAAGTAGTTTTTTGGAGAGCTCTACTGTGCATAGCGTTTCCCTCACAAAATCAAATCCCAGACGGTTGAATTCTGTTTGCAGGATGCGGTAATCAAACTTGGCATTGTGCGCCACAATGATGCTGTCTTCAGTGATTTCAACAATGCGTTTGGCAACTTCATAAAACTTGGGTGCCTGCCTGAGCATATCATTGTTGATACCGGTAAGATTGACCACAAAAGGCTGAATGGGAATTTCAGGGTTTACAAGGCTTATAAATTGGTCTGTTATCTGGTGTCCATCAAACTTATAGATAGCAATTTCTGTAATACCTTCTTCATTGTATTTTCCGCCGGTGGTTTCTATGTCTAGTATTGCGTACAAGTATTTTAATTATAATTGCGTTCTCCAAAGATGGCACTGCCAACCCGCACCATGGTGCTTCCATGCTTTAAGGCGACCTGATAATCACTGCTCATTCCAATGGAGAGTTCCTGCAGGCCGTATTTGTTTTTTAGCTGGTCATAAAAGGATTTGATGAATTCAAATTCCTTTGCAATCCGATCTTTATCATCTGTAAATGTAGCCATTCCCATTAAACCAACAATCCTCACATTCTTAAATTTTTTATATTCTTCTGTTTCAAAAATAGCTGAAACTTCTTCGGCTTCCAGCCCATATTTGGTATCTTCTTTTGCTATATAGACCTGGAGCAAACACTCAATGGTTCGGTTGTTTTTTTTGGCCTGTTTGTCAATTTCTTTCAGGAGTTTTAAACTGTCAACGGCGTGAATCAAAGAAACAAAAGGTGCCATATACTTCACCTTGTTGCGCTGCACGTGTCCAATCATATGCCATCTGATGTCTTTGGGCATTTCCTCCCATTTCTCAGTCATTTCCTGAATTTTGTTTTCACCAAAATCACGATGCCCGGCATTGTAAGCTTCCATGATTTCTTCAACCGGTTTGGTTTTTGAAACGGCAACCAGCTTTATTTGTTCCGGAAGGGAAGCTTTTATTTGCTTTAAATTTTCTGTGATGGTATTCATTGCTTTTTGGCCGCTTTTAAAATTCATATATGGTAATGCCGCTTCGCAATTTGGGTTCTATATAGGTGCTTTTGGGAGGCATTTTTAATCCCTGGTCTGCAATATTCTTAAGCTGCTCAATGGTTGCCGGCTTCAGGCCAAACCCAACCTTAAAATCACCACTGTCCACATTTGTCTTTACATAGGCCATATCATTGCGGCCGTGGGCGTATGTAATGCGGTTGTCATTGCGCAGGTCTTTGATTCCAAGAATGGGTTCCAACACGGTTTTGTATAGTATTTGGGCATCCAGCTCGTCCAAAGCATTTTCAATTGCATAATTTGTTTTCCGAAGGTAAAGTGAATAAAACTCACCATCCAGATACATGCTAAAGTGATGTGGGGTATTTGGCTTGTAATAAGTCAGTCCCCTGTTTTCTATCCTGAAGTCGGTATCAAGAGCAATCAAAAACTCTTCCTTGGATAAACCGTTCAGGTCTTTGATCAACCTGTTGAATTCATAAATCTTTAAATGCGACTCAGGAATGAGGTAGCTCATAAAAAAGTTGTAATTCTCTTTTCCGGTATGCTTTGGGTTTTCAGCTTTTAATTCTTGTTGTAACAGATGTGAAGATGCCGTTCTGTGATGGCCGTCTGCAATATAAAGACAGTCTGCTTTTTCAAACTCATCCTGTATCTGTTGTACCAATTTTTCATCGTCTACTTTCCAAAGATAATGGGTGTCTCTGTATGTGGTTGTAAACTCATATTCAGAACGGTCTTTTGTGATAGTGTTTATAATCTCAGCAAGGGCTTCATTATCAGGATAGGTCATTAAAACCGGCTCTGCATTAAAACCCACCGTTTTCAGGTAATCTTTAAAAATAACTTCACGTTCCTCAAGGGTGTCTTCGTGTTTCTTTATAACATCACTTTCATAATCCTCGGCACTGGTTGCAGCGATGAATCCCAGATAGGTTCTTTTATCGCGGTCAACAATTTTGTAAATGTAATAAGAAGGTTTTTCATCCTGAACAAAAACGCCTTCTTCTTTAAATTCCAGATACCGGTTTCTTACGAGTTTATAACGGTCAATACCTTCAATTTCCTTATGATATTTATATCCGGGATTGACAATATGTAAAAACGAATACGGATTGTTGTTTAACCGGGCTTCCCGTTCTGCCAGGGTATAACTTTGGTAAGCACGTGCAGCAATCAACCCCACTTTATCACGGGTGGGTCGTACTGCTTTGAATGGAATTACTTTGGTCATATTTTTTTAACGAAACATAGCAGCCACTTTTTCTGCTTTTGGGGATTCGCTGTAATCATAAAAGCCTTCTTTGCTCTTCACGCCCAGTTTTCCGGCCATAACCATATTGACAAGAAGCGGGCAGGGTGCATATTTCGGGTTTTTGAAACCGTCATACATCACGTTCAAAATGGACAAACAAACATCCAAACCAATAAAATCTGCTAGTTGTAAAGGCCCCATAGGATGTGCCATACCCAGTTTCATCACTGTGTCAATTTCTTCAACACCGGCAACACCGTTGTACAATGTTTCGATGGCTTCGTTGATCATGGGCATTAAAATGCGGTTGGCCACAAAACCCGGATAATCATTCACTTCAACAGGCACTTTACCAAGTTTTTTGGAAAGATCAGCTACCGTTTGATAGACTTCAGGCGAAGTGTTGTATCCTTTTATAATTTCCACGAGTTTCATAATGGGCACAGGGTTCATGAAGTGCATACCGATAACTTGCTGTGGCCGCGTCGTGACGGCTGCAATTTTGGTAATGGAAATAGAGGAAGTATTGGTTGCCAAAATGGTATCATCAGGACAAAATTTGTCCAGATCTTTAAAAATTTTCATTTTCAAATCCACGTTTTCAGTGGCAGCTTCCACTACAAGGCTGGCATATTCAACACCGTCTTCCATATCTGTAAACGTGGTGATGTTTGCAAGGGTGTTTTTTTTGTCTTCCTCGCTTATTTTTTCTTTGGCGACCATACGGTCCAGATTTTTGGTTATGGTGACCATGCCGCGTTTCAGTGATTCTTCAGAAATATCAATGAGTTGTACTTTGTATCCGCTTTGCGCGAAAGTATGTGCAATGCCGTTTCCCATAGTCCCGGCTCCTATTACTGCTACGTTTTTCATATCAATGCCCGTTTTAACGGGTAACTTTTTATATTAAACTTTAATTATATTTTTTTAAAATTTTCAAGCACCTGCATCGCTACCCGAAGGGCATTGGTTCCTTGCTCAAGTGAAACGACAGGTGTGGTGTTGTTGTTAATGGCATCTGCAAATGTGTTGAGCTCATCGAGGATGGCATTGTTGGGTTCCACCTTAGGGTTGTCAAAATAGATTTGCTTTTTGAGACCTTCGGCATTCTGAAGGATCATATCAAAATCACCGGGATTTTGAGGCGCGTC
>JBBDVI010000029.1:0-10157 GCA_040903465.1 Flavobacteriaceae bacterium | reverse complement strand
CTACTTTTTCAGAGAGCTTTTAAATATTATTGTCATTGCCGGCCCTTGGGGGCTGATGGTAAATGGATTTAATGGTCTGAATTTCGGTATCATTAAAAACCGTAACCTGTGGATATTTTGGAACATACCCTTCAGGAAGATCCACCAATAGTGTATCAGATATTGCGCTTACTTTCTTTTCAGTAATTACAGTTGTTGCAGCTGCCAGGTCACCCAGGCGTTGTCCTTTACCGTTTACAAGAATAACCACTACCGCAAGAGCACCACTTGTAAAACTAATATCTACCAGCCGAAGCAACCACCTCAAAAGATAATTGGGAAATGCGGGTTTCGAACCATCGACTTTAACCACTCTGATTTTCATGGCTGCTTTCCCGGGGCTTTGGCCATTCCAGAAGGTTTCCCAAAGCAAATGATATATAAAAACAGGCAACCCAATTGTCATAATAAACAGAAAGGTACTGTCAAAATCTACCCCTGTTATACCAAAAATATAAAAAACGATGAGAAAGTAAACACCAATCAATACACTATCAATTATATAAGCCAGGATGCGGTCTCCTATGCCTGCAATATTTTGTGAGATTGTGACATTTTGTGCAGTTTCAATTTGAAAATTATCCATTAAATATGTTTCTTTGGGAAAGATAATAAATTGTGCATGCGCGAGGCAGCTTTTGTAAAACAAAATAAAGACAAATGGTTAAGATTTGAAAATGTTCTCAGGAATAATGTTCAAATTAATCCTGATGAACTCAGTGCCCTTTATATTGAAGTTACAGACCACCTGAGTTATGCCCAGACGTTTTATCCCCAAAGCAACACCCTCAAATATCTAAACGGTCTTTCTGTTCTGGCACATCAAAAAATCTACAAAAACAAGCGCGAGTCAAGAAACCGGTTTATCACTTTTTACACAAAGGAGTTTCCGCTTTTTTTTGCTGCTTATCAAAAGCAATTGCTCATCGCGTTTATTACTTTTGTGTTGTTTGCAGTCGTGGGTGCTTTTTCTTCTGCTTCAGATGGTGATTTTGTGAGAATTATACTGGGTGATGGGTATGTGAATATGACTTTAGACAATATTGAAAATGGAGACCCTATGGCTGTTTATAAGAAAATGGGGCAGGTTGAAATGTTTTTAGGAATAACCATCAATAATATCAGGGTGGCACTCAATGCCTTTGTTTTCGGTATTTTTCTTAGTATTGGAACTCTTTTTATACTAATGCGAAATGCCATCATGCTGGGGTCATTTCAATATTTTTTTTATGACCAAGGGCTCTTTTGGGAATCTGTAAGAACTATCTGGATTCACGGTACCATTGAAATTTCAGTAATCATAGTGGCCGGTTGTGCCGGACTCGTTTTGGGGAACAGCCTACTCTTTCCAGGCACATATACCCGTTTGCAATCATTTATAAGAGGTGCCAAAGACGGATTGAAAATTTTACTGAGCACCATTCCCTTTTTTATTGTTGCCGGTTTTCTGGAAGGCTATGTCACCCGCCTTACTGGAATGCCCGATTCGCTTGCAGTATTGATTATAATTTCATCACTTTTTGCCATTCTCTTTTACTATGTCTATTACCCGATAAAACTAAAGAAAAAGCAAAGTACAATAAACCGAAACCCTTTACCCTTATAACTATGAGAGAATATATAGAATTTAAAAAACAACGTGAACTGGGTATCATTTTAACTGATATTTTCAAATTCATTCGTCTGGAATGGCGTGATTTGGGAAATATGCTGTTACGCATTGCGGGTCCAGCACTACTTATTGTGGTAGTTTGTTATATCTATTACATGCAAACGTTCGGTAGTTTTGATATGATTTTAAATTCAAATATCGTTCGGGAAGGCCTCGGCTTTAATGCCGTGCTTTCTGTAATATTATTTACTTTTTCAGTACTTGTCTTTTATTCTTTGCTGTATGGAACTGTTTTGTGTTATATTAAATCCTATGTTGAAACCAAAGGGAAACCAAACTTTCAGGAGATTTCCGATGACGTACGAAGGTATTTTTGGAGTATTCTGGGCTTGCACGTCTTAGTAGGTATCGTTACCGTAATAGGATTGCTTATCTGCGTCCTCCCCGGTATTTACCTGGGAGTTTGTTTGGCTTTGAGTACACCCATACTTGTTTTTGAAAGAAAAGATGCCATTACGTCCTTTGGTGATAGTTTTAAACTCATCAAAGATGAATGGTGGATGACTTTTGCCACTTTTCTTGTCATCTACATACTTTATTATCTAATCATGTTCATCTTTCAAATCCCGCAATTGTTTTATATATTTTTTAAAGGATTTACTATGAGCGAGGAAATTTCGGCAAACCCTTTTGAGATTATTGACTGGTTCAGCATCACACTGGAAATCATTGCGATGGTTGCTCAATACACGCTGTTTACATTGATTATTATTGCAATCGCACTGGTTTATTACAATCTTAATGAAAGAAAAAACTTTACAGGAACCCTTGAAACCATTGATCAATTAGGCGAAAGCAACTAAACCGGTGAAATACATTTTTGTCATAGCATTTATTTTGATTTCAATGGAAGTTTCCGTTGCACAAGGTGACACCCTTGCACAACAACCTACCAAAACCATTATCTATGACAGTGAAAGCACCGTTGTGCCACCGGAATTTGACCACTCTGCTATAAAAAAATATCAGGATGACCCTGACTTTGACTATGCAGACCAAGTAGCCGAAGAAAATTTTTGGCAACGCTTTAAAAGCTGGCTGTACCGCGGTTGGGTAAATTTTTGGACGTGGTTGTTTGGAGATTATAAGTCCAATAATTTTTTGTTGTTTTTGTTTGAAGCCCTTCCCTATCTCATCATTGCAGGTATCATAGCATTTCTGATCTGGCTTTTTTATCGTTTGAATCCCGGGGCAAAATTATTCCGTTCAAAAAAAATACCCGAAGTTTTCTTTACGGCTGAAGAAGAGATTATTAAAACCAAAAATATCCAGGAGCTCATTGACCGTGCATTGCATGACAAGAACTACCGTCTTGCGGTGCGTTATTATTTTCTTCAGGCTCTCAAAAAACTCAAAGATGCAGAACTTATCAACTATGAGTATGACAAAACAAATAGTGATTATGCCCGTGAAATCAAAAAAGAACCCCTTGTAAATGCTTTCAGAAAAATAACCAATATCTATGAAAACATCTGGTATGGAAATTTTGAGGTTTCTGAAAGTGACTTTTTAAAAGCACAAACAATCTTTGTGAATATGAACAATCAAATATCGGAATCACGTGAGTAAGCTTCAAAAAATAGGGTTTGTTGTTTTTTTCCTGCTTCTTGGCATTCTTATTTATATGGAAGCTACCCGGCCCGTTCCGGTCAATTGGTTCCCCAGTTACAGTAAAAGTGACAAAATCCCCTTAGGCACTTATGTGTTGCATGATTTGCTTACTGTAGCATTTAAGGATGCTTTTCAGGAAAAAAATATTCCTCCTTATGTGCAACTTCAGGAAGACGAATTTGAAGGCACATATTTGTTTATAAACAACCAGATTCAATTTGATGAAACTGAAATGGAAGACCTGCTTGAGTGGACAGCTAAAGGGAACACACTGTTTATCTCTGCCAACTATCACAGTCAAAACCTTCTGGACACTTTAAACCTTGATATTGAAACGTTTTATTTTTACGACCAAATAAAAACAGAACCCCTTTTAAACTTAGTTCATGAAGAGTTAAAAGCAGCACAACCTTTTCATATTCCTCAAGATTTAAACGTGAACTATTTTTCAGAAATTGATACGTTGTCAAATATTGTACTGGGTGTTTCACAGGTTTATCAAGACACGCTTACTATGACAGAACCTGAAATTAATTTTCTGAAAATACCCCATGAAGAAGGTTTTGTTTACTTGCATAACCAGCCTGAAATCTTTTCGAACTACTTTTTGCTTGACAGTACTAATTATGACCATACAGCCAATGTCCTTTCATACATCAATACCGGAAATACTATTTACTGGGACAATTATTACAAAACAGGAAAAAGAATTGATGTTTCACCTTTAAAAATCATTCTAAACAACAGGCATTTAAAATGGGCCTATTATTTTATACTAATAGGCGTTCTTTTGTTTGTTATATTTGAGGGTAAGCGCAAACAACGATACATTCCGATTATCAAGCCACTTGCTAATAAAACCTATGAATATACCCAAACCATATCCGGCATTTACCGGGACAAAAAGGACAATGAAGAAATTGCCGGAAAAATCATTTCACAATTCCTGGATTACATTCGCACAAAGCTAAGAGTACAAACTGAAAACATCAATACTAACTTTTTAAAGGATGTAGCCTTTCGCAGCGGAAACTCATTTGATGAAACCAAAGAACTTTTTGAACATATTAAGAAGCATCAGAACAAACAGGAAATTACCAATCAGGAATTAAAAAATATCTATAATAAAATAAGAGAATTTAAAACCAAAGCTGATGGAAAATAATGAAAATAACAATGAGGAATTAAAGTTTGACAATCGCATTCCTCTTGACGAATTAAAGAATACTGTTGATGCCATTAAAGCCCAACTGGGAAAAGTAATCATTGGTCAGCAGGGTTTTATAGAATTACTGCTGGTCAATCTGCTGGCAAATGGTCACGTGCTCATTGAAGGAGTGCCCGGAATTGCAAAAACCATTACCGCAAAGTTATTTGCCAAATCATTGAAAACAAATTTCAGCAGAATTCAATTCACGCCGGACCTGATGCCCAGTGATGTGTTAGGAACTTCCATCTTCAATGCTAAGAACGCCGATTTTGAATTTAAAAAAGGTCCGGTTTTTTCAAACATTGTTTTGATAGATGAGATAAACCGGGCTCCTGCCAAAACCCAATCTGCCTTGTTTGAAGTGATGGAAGAACGCCAAATCACCATAGACGGCAGCAAATATGAAATGGATTACCCTTTTATGGTTATCGCCACACAAAATCCGCTGGAACAGGAAGGTACTTATGCGCTTCCCGAAGCCCAGCTGGACCGGTTTTTATTTAAGATAAAAGTGGGATACCCCAATCTTGAAGAAGAAATCCTGATATTAAGAACCCATCATGACCGGAAGTTAAATATCCCTCTCGATGAAGTGGATGCTGTTTTGACGGTAGAAGACCTTAAAAAATACAGGCAAATGGTTCAGGAAATTATTATTGAAGAAAAAATCTTCCATTACATCGCGCAAATTGTCGAAAAAACGAGAAATCACCCCCATTTATATCTGGGAGGTTCGCCGCGAGCATCCATTGCCATTATGAATGCCTCAAAAGCTTTTGCAGCTATTTCAGGACGTGATTTTGTCATTCCGGATGATGTCAAAAAAACACTTGCTCCTGTTTTAGGCCATCGCATTATCCTCTCTCCTGAAAGGGAGATGGAAGGCATGACCCCCGAGTCTGTTATCGAAATGATTTCCCATACAGTTGAAATCCCCCGATAAATGATCAAATTGCTAAAGTCAATATATCTCTCGCAACGATTTTTTATAAGCATTGCCCTTATTTGCGTCTTGTTTTTGTTTTCAAACTGGATTCAGGGTCTTTATGCCGTTGTGTGGATATTGGTTTTGGCTCTCATCATTTTACTATTGATTGATGCTTCCATGCTATATCAAAAAAGCGGCTTGACAGGAAATCGGGTTTTACCCGAAAAATTTTCAAATAGTGACCTCAACTATGTTTTGGTGAAGTTGGATAACCAGTATGACTTTAAAATTAAAATCGTATTAATTGATGAACTTCCCATCCAGTTTCAGAAAAGGGATTTCAAAAAAGAAACCACCCTTTTCGGAAAGGAACAAAACACCCTTACTTATGAGGTCAGACCTGTGGAGAGAGGTGAATATGTTTTTGGCAACTTAAACTGTTATGTGAGTTCTCCATTGGGATTTATCAAAAGGAGATACAGCTTCAGTCAAAAGCAAATGGTTAAAGTATACCCCTCTTTTATCCAAATGAAGAGGTATGATTTTTTGGCACTTGATAACAAGTTAAGTCATTTCGGTTTCAAAAAAATAAGACGCATCGGCAATACGCAGGAGTTTGAACAAATCAAAGATTATGTTGCCGGTGATGACATTCGCACCATAAACTGGAATGCCACGGCAAAAAGAGCAAACTTGATGGTCAATCAATATCAGGATGAAAAAATGCAGCCTGTTTATTCCATTATTGACACCAGTCGTGTGATGAAAATGCCTTTTGGGGGTTTAAAACTACTGGATTATGCCATTAACAGCACCCTTGCCTTTTCAAATATTGCATTGAAAAAAGGGGACAAAGTGGGTTTCGTCGATTTTTCCAATAAGGCAAACAGCTTTTTACCTGCCCAATCTAAAAAGACATATCTCAATACCATCCTTGAAACTTTATACAATATTGATACACACTTTTTAGACGCTGATTATGGTGTATTGCAAGGGCTGGTGAAGCGGAAAATCACGCATCGGAGTCTTATAATGCTGTATACAAATTTTGAACACATTTCATCCCTTTATCGGCAATTACCGTATCTTCAATCCATTGCCAAAAAGCACGTGCTTGTCGTTATCTTTTTTGAAAATACAGAGTTGACAAAACTCATTTCCACAAAAGCAGAGACGCTCACTGATATCTATGATCAAACCATTGCGAGAGAATTTCAAAATGATAAGAAAACAATCCTGAAGGCCCTTCAGCAAAAAGGCATTCAAGCTATTTTGACACCTCCCAAAGACCTAACGGTGAACACCATCAACAAGTATCTCGAAATTAAAGCAAGAGGCATCCTTTAAGCTATAACAACATTAATTATTCATAATAATTTCTTATAATTTGTTTACATTTGTATTAGAAATATAGATACTATGACCATTACTCAATTAAAATATGTTTTGATGGTTGCTGAATATAAAAACTTTACAAAAGCAGCAGAAAAAACATTTGTTACCCAGCCCACGTTAAGCATGCAAATTCAAAAGCTAGAAGAAGAGCTGGCAATCCTCATTTTTGATCGCAGTACCAAGCCGCTTAAATTAACCGCTATTGGCGAAAAGATTGTGGAACAGGCCCGCAACATTGTCAACGAAGCAGATAGGATGCAGGACATTGTAGACCAGCAAAAGGGCTATATAGGTGGTGATTTCAAATTGGGTATTATCCCTACTGTTATGCCCACGCTATTGCCTATGTTTTTAATGACTTTTACCAAAAGGCATCCCAAAGTGCGCTTAAAAATAGAAGAACTCAATACAGAAGACTGTATTCAAAAACTTCAAGAAGGACATCTGGATGCTGCGATTGCTGCAACACCCTTAGAGAATGAAAATATTAAAGAGCGGGTTTTGTACTATGAACCGTTTGTTGCATATATTACCGAAAGCCACCGCTTGTATTCCAAAAAAAATATTGTGGTTGAAGATCTTGATCTTGATGACATTCTGCTACTTGAGGATGGACATTGTTTCAGGGATGGTGTGATTAATTTGTGTAAAGCATCCAAAAAGGACACTACTGACAAGTTTCAACTGGAAAGTGGGAGTTTTGAAACCTTGATTAAATTATCAAATGAAGGTTTGGGAATGACGTTGTTGCCATATCTGCATACCTTGGATATCAAGGACAAAGAAAAAAAGTATCTGCATTATTTTAAAGAACCCTCACCAGCCAGAGAGGTTAGTATTATCCAACACAAAAGTGAGTTAAAACCACAAATTGTCAATGCATTGTATGATGTGATTTCAGGAATTGTAAGAGGGGCAATTGCCTTTCAGGATGTGAAGATCATCAGTCCTGTAAAGTAAAAAAGCTTCCTAAAAAAGGATAAAAGCACATTAAAAGAGTTTGTCACCTCATTAACACTTAAAATTCAAACCTGACTAAAACTGTGAATTTTTCTTTTTTAGGAAGCTAAAATAGTTTAGGGTTTTAAATAGATTAAGCATTGATCCAAATCAGGATTTTGTTTAATCAATGAATTTACCCACACTTTCAACTCCTCAATTTCATAAGGGAGTAACCTTTTTAAAGCTTTTTGAAGTTCTTTGCAGAACAAATTAGTGTCAAAGCTAACTTTTGCAAGTACTGCTTTAGTATAGTCAAACATAGCTCTTGCCATAATAGTAATGGATTTAATTTAAATTTAAGGCTTAATCAAAAAGTAGCTATGTTAAATAGGCGAAGATGTTTTATTGTTAACGAACAGCAATTTAATAAAAAAAAAGATTCAAAATTTAAAAACCCACAACTTTAACACATACAGAGATAAAATTTATACCTCTGGAATTCAGTACATTTTGTCAGTGGCCTCTGTAGAACAAAATTGTACTAAACGTTTTAAGAAGTATATTCATATCCAGAAATACACTCCTCTTTTTAATATAATAAAGGTCATATTGCAATTTTTCAAGAGCATCTTCTTTTGAGGCCGCATAGTTACTATTAACCTGTGCCCAGCCCGTAAGCCCCGGCTTAATAATATGCCTTATTTCATAAAAAGGAATCTCTTCTGATAGTTCTTTGACAAACACGGGCCGTTCCGGTCTTGGACCTATAATACTCATATCCCCTTTCAGCACATTGACAAATTGCGGGATTTCATCAATTCTTGATTTTCTTAAAAAGCGACCAAAACCAGTTACTCGCTGATCTTGATAACTCGCCCAAACAGCGCCATCTTTTTCGGCATCAATAATCATACTGCGCAGTTTGATGATGAAGAATGTTTTACCATTCTTTCCCACTCGCTTCTGAAAATAAAATAAAGGACCGTGGTTTGCTATTAAATTCCCAATTAAAATTACCGGAAGTAAAAGAAGACCAAACATTAATCCAATTACAGATAATAAAACATCCATCGCTCTGTGAAAAAAAAGATACAATTTGTTTTGATTACTTCTGCTAAAGGGAAAGTACCGGTAAAAATCCTTTTCAACATGATGAACGGGCACCCTATAGGTCAAATCTTCATAAACCTGCGTGTATTCTTTAATGGAAAAACCTTTCTCCAGTAAACCTAAAAGTTGGGTATACAAAAGCAATGACAAGCGTTTTGAGAAATTTCCCGAAACTACAATTTCAGATATTGCATATTTCTTAATGACTTGTTTAATGTCTTCGGTTGTAAAGGTGGGTATCTCAATATCTTCAGTAAACTCTTTACCTGTGTTTATAAACCCAATTACTTTATAATTGGGATCAGACTTCTCTATGGCATTTATCATCAATAAAGCATTTGAAGAATTTCCAATCAACAATATGCGTTTGTAAAACCTGGGTGAAGAAATTAGTGTAATGTATGCCAATCTCCAGAAAAAGAGGGCAACAACAATAGCCAAAAAGAAATATATAATCTGTAACCTGTTCCCCGGAAGTTGTGGTGTATAAAAAGGGGTTAAAAGATAGAACAACACCGTCAGGGAAGATGTGAGTAAAATATTTTTGAGTACAATGTCAGTCTTACTGGCCTTTTGCAGGTCATAAAGCTCAAATATGGTTCCAAAAAAAGTAAGGTAAATCGCTAGAATTATTAGCCATTCCCAACGCTCAGTTGAAATAACAAAATAATCAAACGCAAATAATTTTCCAACACCATAAAGAACGAGAAATACCGTGACAAGGTCTAAAACACGTAACAGCACTTTTCGCTCAGAGATCTCAAAGTGAATTTTTGAAGGTCTACTCATTGTATTGAATATGGGATTTAAAAATACAATATCTTATTTTAATAGAAGATGCCATTGTTCTTTAACTTTTTGCCAATCATACATTTCTGCTTTTCTTCTCGCGTTTGCTCTTAATCTATTAGCCAACGCTTCATCATTTAGTAGTTTTTTTATTCCATTTGTAAATGCTCCCGGATTTTGGGGAGGAACCAAAACAGCAACATGATTGTCTTTCAGTAAAAACGGAATACCACCAACATCTGTTGAAACAATGGGAAGTCCTAATGCCATAGCCTCAATTACACTAATGGGTGTGTTATCAAAATTTGTGGTATTTATAAAAATTGAAAAATCTTTTGAAAGAGAAATCCATTTTTTTTTTGCGAGTTTTCCGGCAAATTGAACCGGTAATTTTTTTTCTTTGGCATACTTTTCACATGCGGCAAGAGAGCCGTCCTTCTCAGGTCCCACCATACATAAGG
>JBBDVI010000028.1:0-10268 GCA_040903465.1 Flavobacteriaceae bacterium | reverse complement strand
TAAAAGGCGTTCAGGGGCTGTACTCAAAGCAAGACCTCGACCTTCTGGAAATAAACGCCCCTAACAACGAAGTTTGCAGACGTGCCGTGATTGTGGGCGGCGGACTCATCGGTATCGAGTTGGCCGAAATGCTTTCCACCCGAAAGATTCCCGTGACCTTTCTGGTGCGCGAACATAACTTCTGGGGCAATGTGCTTCCGGAAAGTGATGCCAAACTCATCAACAACCACATCAAAGAACACCATATAGATTTACGTCTTGACACTAATCTCAAAGAAATCCTTGCCGATAAAAACGGAAAGGCAAGAGCAGTAATCGTGGAAGGTTCAGGAGAAGAAATCCCTTGCGACCTGGTAGGATTAACCGCAGGTGTTAGCCCAAATATCGATTTTCTCAAAGACAGTGGTATATCGCTGCTAATAGGCGTAAAAGTAAATCGTTATCTGGAAACTAATGTTGAAAATATATACGCGATTGGTGATTGCGCAGAGCAACAGGAACCTATGAGAAACAGAAGAACGGTAGAAGCAGTCTGGTACACCGGAAGGATGATGGGCGAAGTGGTGGCACAAACTATCTGCAGAAATAAAATGCCCTACAAGCCCGGGCATTGGTTCAACAGCGCCAAGTTTTTTGACATTGAATATCAAACCTACGGCTGGGTCTTTTCCAAACCCCGTGATGGCGAAAGCCATTTTCACTGGCACCATGAGGACGGCAAAAAAGGTGTCACAATTTGTTATGAAACCCAATCCCGAAAGTTTTTAGGCATCAATACCTTTGGCATCCGATTGCGTCACGAAGTCATGGACCGCTGGCTTACGGAAGGTAAATTAGTCGATGATGTTGTTGCTAACCTCCATCACGCCAATTTTGACCCGGAGTTTTATAAGCGATTTGAAAAGCAAATTCAACAGAAATTTACAACAGAACAAAAAATCAACGTATAATGGCCCACAACATTTCAGCAACCGGAGATACAACTTATACTCTTTCGCTTCAGCAAAAACTGGCTACGTTACTTGGTTTTGTGGGTTTATTTATATTGACACTGGCGACCTTTAATACAAGTTTCCCAAATAAAACCTTGTGGCTCACGCTTTCCCTGGGAGCCATTTGCGTCGGAATTACTTGGTTTGCAGTCAACCAATACCAAAACAAAACCGCGGGTATTAAAAACGATGGTGTGTATATCAACTCGTTTACGTCCCGTGGCTTTTGGGCGTGGATTCTCGGAATCTTCCTGACAGGTTTCTATATCGTGCTGTATTTTTATCCACAATACCTTGGCTTACGTGAAAACGACAACACCGGACTCATCGCCCTTTTTGACCCACTGAGTAAACTGCTGAGTGGCAACCCGGCGAGTCAGTGGTTTGTATATGGCACCCTGTACACCATTGCCATCTTGTTTTTTGGGGTGAAATTTATTTATAAATACCGCCACAACCATTACCAGCGACTACGCACCTTTTCAGTGATGTTTTTTCAGCTTGGGTTTGCCTTTTTGATTCCGGAATTGATGATGCGCTTAAACAGCGACAGTTTCACACTTCCCTATTACGACCTGAAAAACATCTGGCCGCTCAACTATTACAACTTTGAGCAATACCGCGTGGACGAATTTATCAGTGCCGGGAGCATCGGTATTGCCCTGCTTATTTTTGGGGTGGCATCTATATTTATCATCACGCCCATCCTCACCTACAAATATGGTAAACGCTGGTACTGCTCCTGGGTGTGCGGTTGCGGCGGACTTGCTGAAACTGCGGGCGATTCCTTCCGACATTTGAGTGATAAACGCATGTTTGCCTGGAAAGTGGAACGCTGGGTGGTGCACAGCGTATTGGTTTTTGTGGTATTGATGACCACGGCGGTGGTCTATTCTTATCTGGGAGATGGCTCAAAAGGCTATTGGCTGACCCGTGATGTATTCCTGATTGGAGTAGCCCTTTTGCTAACCGCTGTTTTTGCCGGTGTGATGCTGTTCAAGCGACACGAATTTAAAAAAGATGCCCTTTATGGCGCTACCGGTTATTTTGTAATCATACTCGCGCTCATTGGCCTGCATTATTTTCAAGGTTCGCAATTATTTTTGTTTGAAACCGAAACCCTGAGAAGCACATACGGGTTCCTTATCGGAAGTATTTTTGCCGGGGTGATTGGTACCGGGTTTTATCCCATTTTCGGAAACCGGGTTTGGTGCCGTATGGGTTGCCCGATGGCAGCCATATTGGGTTTTCAGCAACGCCTCTTTTCAAAGTTCAGGATCACCACAAACGGCGGACAATGCATCTCCTGCGGGAATTGCTCCACCTACTGCGAAATGGGTATCGACGTGCGCGCCTATGCACAGAAAGGCGAAAACATCATACGCTCCAGCTGTGTGGGTTGTGGTATTTGTGCCGCGGTATGCCCGCGTGGGGTATTGAAACTGGAAAACGACAGTATGAAAGGCCGTATCAACTCCAATGATGTTTTATTGGGGAATGATGTGGATTTGATGAAGTTGGTGAATGAGAAGTAATTAAGCTTTCCTAAAAAAATTCACCCATACAGAACACATCAAAGCCACCGCAGTTAGCACCAAGATCAAGGTATCCACCAAACCTGCTTCCGGCAACCAGCCGGTTAGTTTTTCAATTAAAAAGGAGATATAATTACTTGGCATTCCGGTTTCACCCAATTTGCGCAGTATCTGATAATGCCAGTCGGTTAAAAAACAATACCCAAAGCCATACCAGATACCCAAAACACCCCAGGAAAACAAGGTGATCAACAAACTATAAAAATGCAGCTTACGGGTTTTGGGAAAGATCCATCCAATGAGGTTAAAGACAATCAAAACAGTATGGAAAACATAGAAGAAGATATTCAATATGTTGAGGAGTGTCGTTTCCATAAGATCAAAGCTAGGGAAACGAATATAAAAAAAACAGCGCAGTAATATAATATTACCACGCTGTTTCTGCTAACTAACACAAAAACGAGTCTTTATTTACAGATTGGGCAACAGAACCGTATCAATTACGTGAACAATTCCGTTGGTTGTTTGCACATCCGGGATGACCATATTGGCTTCAGCACCGCCATTGCCGGCACCGGTTACAGTAAGTGTTCCATTTGTAAAGGCACCTAATGTAAGCGGGTCACCTCCCAAAGGAGTAACCGTTCCCGCATCAAGCTCACTGGTAAAACTTTCACCCACTATCACATGGTTGAGCAATACAGTAGCAACCAAGTCCTGTGGCAACTGTCTGATGTCTGCCGGTTCATTGAACGTAAGGCCCAACGCTGTGCCTAAATCTTTGAACGCCTGGTCTGTTGGAGCAAACACCGTAAAGTCAGGACTTCCGGGAGAGGCTGTCAACGCCCCTGCAAGATCTGCATACACTACCGCTTCCACTAAGAAGGATAGCTCAGGTGAGGTAAACACACTTGAGCTTTGCAATGCGATGGCAGACTGCACTATGTCCACTCCGGTAGCAATCATTACTTTATCGATAACGTGCACTGTCCCGTTACTGGCAGCAATATCAGTCGCCAGGATTTTTGAACCGTTGATATAGGTGTCGTTTCCTCTGGTGATAAAACGCCTATCAGGTCCCAAGGCTGAAGTTGACATCCCTCCTGCCATAATGTTATCGTTCAGTAAGTTTCCGTTAGAAACGTGGTATAACAAAGTGTTTGTCAAAAAGGGTTTCTGCAAAACACCCAGGGTTTCTTCATTGAGACCCAAACGTGCAAATGCATCATTGGTGGGTGCAAAAACAGTATAATCACCTGATGGATCGCCGGGATTTGGGTTGCTCAATGTAACGGCAACCTCGCCTGCAACAGCGGCTGCTTCCAACGTACTAAAATCAGGGTTTGATACTGCTATGTACGCAATTGAGGGCAATTCGTCTTCAAAATCAGATTCGGTTTCACATCCGACAAGCAACATACTTAACATAAGGGGCAAAAAAAGAAACTTGTATATATTTAAATTTTTCATTGTGTATATTTTTTTTGATTAGTAATTAAAATGAGTAAGCAAGACCTCCGTAAAAACCGGTCGCTTTACCAATATTTCTTCCGGCAACATAGGTTGACGCACCTCCTGAAATACCAATACCTGCTACCACGGGCACATATAAGTTAACTCCCACTCTCGTGAAATTAACCCGTGTGGCAGGAAAGAAACCTTCAAAGCCTTCCCCCAGTATGTCCACACCTTCTTTGTCAGAAAGTTGGTTGGCTACAAAGGCATCCAGGTAAAAACGTGAACCGGCATACCCTACTTTCAACTCGGTCAACAAGGCGTCGGGCACCCTGTTTCCGCGAAAGCTATATCCTGCCTGTCCTGTTGCAAACAAACCAAAGTCTGCTTTAAACGTAGCAAGGGCAAGCATATTAAAACTCGAACCCTGGTTACCAATTGCAATAATAGACTGCAGGCCTTCATCAACAGGATAATCAGACAACGGGGTCTCAAGGCCAATGGCCCCCATCAAATTCAAACTGCTCTTTTCAAATTTCGATGTGTGAAAAAGGTACTTTGCATAAATCTTCAAATCCTGAAGATCTTCACGGGTGTTTTCAAACCCGTTGTTGTCGAGTACCGCCTGGGTGGCTTCCCCTTCGGTCTTTACATAGGGGATGTTTACAATAACGTTCAGGCGGTCTGTAATACCCACCTCGCCATAAAAGGACATACTGGTGGTGGTGACTTCGTTAAAGACAGGCACGCCGTCAATTTCCTGAGGCACCAGAAATACCTGGTCATACATCTCCTGCGAATAGGAAAGGGAAAGGGCTCCTTCTCCTTGGTTTTTCATAAAACCATTAATGGGGCTTTGCGCGACAATCAATGCCGGAAGCAATAAACAAGTACATGCTAATAATTTGATTTTTCTTTTCATTTCTTAATTTTTAGAATTGTTAGTCATACTTCATTTACGAGAAAAAGAAAAGCACGGTTTTTTTACACGCAATTTTTTTTTATAAAAAACCAAACCCCGGCAGGCTACGTATCTATATTGACCGCACAAGATCTGTCAGGTTTCTGAACTTTTTACGTCTTATTATGATATCAAAACTTCTTTTTATAACATTGAGCTTATTCATGGTAATGTTGTCCGGCAGCACCGAAAAAGAATACAGCAAAGAATATTATGAAAACGGAACCCTCAAAGCGGAAGGCTGGGTAGAGAACAATCAAAAAAACGGTTACTGGAAATATTACCATCCCAATGCAAGCCTTCAAAAAAAAGGACCCTATCATAAGGGTGAAAAGCATGGTTATTGGTACTTTTATTCCCGCGAAAACAAAGTGCTTAAAGAGGGTCATTTCAGGAACGGAACCCGGAACGACTGGTGGGTGTTCCACAACGGAAAAGATGCCCTTAAAGTTCAGTATCAGGACGGACAGCGCGAGGGGTATGCATTGGTGTATGAACACAACAAACTCCGCAAGGCACTCAAATATGAACACGATAAAAAGGTGGGTGAATGGACCTCAATCATCCGTTTTAAAATAGACAACCCCAAGGTTAACTTTTAGATGAACAAAAATATTAAAGTCATCATCCCGGCATTCAATGAAGAAGCTTCCATCGGTAAGGTGGTTGCTGAAATCCCTGACGTTGTCTCTGAAATCATCGTGGTGAACAACACCTCATCAGACGAGACGGCAGCCGTGGCCAAGGCCGCCGGTGCAACCGTGCTTTCAGAAACCCAAAAAGGCTATGGGTATGCCTGTCTGAAAGGAATGGAGTATATCGCACAACAAGCTGAAAAGCCCGATATCATTGTCTTCCTCGATGGTGATTACAGCGATTATCCTGAAGAACTCACCAAAATCGTCGCCCCCATTCTTGAACAAAATATCGACTTGGTGATTGGTGCCCGTGTGGAACGCTTACGCGAAAAGGGGTCCATGACCTTCCCCCAAATCTTCGGGAACTGGCTGGCTACTACCTTGATGCGCTTGTTTTTCCGGTCGCGGTTTACAGATTTAGGACCGTTTAGGGCCATAAAATACCCAAAACTTTTAGCTTTGCAGATGGAAGACAAGACCTATGGCTGGACGGTCGAGATGCAACTGAAAGCCCTGAAAAGAAAGTATACCTATACCGAAGTGCCCGTTCGTTATAAGAACCGCATAGGCGTTTCAAAAGTTTCGGGCACCGTCAAAGGGGCTGTTATGGCGGGCGTTAAAATATTAGGGTGGATCTTTAAATACAGTTTTAAAAAGTGATTTTAGAAAGCATTATTATCGTTATTTATACCCTTGCGCTGGTGTTTATCCTCATCTATGCACTGGCACAACTCAACCTCCTTTTTAATTACGTAAGGAACCGAAACAAACAACAGACAGCCAGAAGCATCGACTGGCAGCACCTTGCCGAAGTGCCCTTTGTGACCATCCAATTGCCCGTTTACAATGAAAAGTATGTGATGACACGCTTGCTCAAAAACATCGCGGAAATGGATTACCCCACCGAACGCCTTGAAATACAGGTACTCGACGATTCTACTGACGAAAGCCTCGCCGACACGGCACAGCTCGTTCACGAACTCCAACAAACCGGACTGGACATACAACACATCACCCGCACCAACCGCACGGGCTTTAAAGCCGGTGCCCTCAAGGAAGGCCTGAAGACCGCCAAAGGCGAATACATCGCCATCTTTGATGCCGACTTCCTTCCCAAACCCGACTGGCTAAAGCGCACGGTACCGCATTTTACTTCAGACAATATCGGGGTTGTGCAGACCCGCTGGGGACATATCAATCGCGATTACTCCATCCTCACCAAAGTCCAAGCCTTTGCGCTCGATGCCCACTTCAGCCTGGAACAGGTGGGAAGAAACAGCCAAAATCACTTTATTAACTTTAACGGCACGGCGGGTATTTGGCGCAAGCAGTGCATCATCGATGCCGGCAACTGGGAGGGCGACACCCTCACCGAAGACCTGGACTTAAGCTACCGTGCCCAGCTCAAAGGCTGGAAGTTTACGTATCTGGAAGACGTGGAAACTCCGGCAGAGCTTCCGGTGGTAATCAGTGCGGCGCGCTCGCAGCAGTTTCGATGGAACAAGGGCGGGGCCGAAAACTTTCAAAAGATGAAGTGGAAACTACTCACTTCGCCCACTATTCCGTTTAAGACCAAGATACACGGGCTGCTACATCTGCTCAACAGCTCAATGTTCCTCAACATCTTAATCGTCGCGGTACTGAGCATCCCGATGCTCTATATCAAAAACGAATATGAACATTTAAAAGTCTATTTTATCGTGATGAGCTTCTTTGTGCTCAGCACCTTTATCTTTTTTATCTGCTACTGGGTGATGTTCAAAAAGATATACGGTGGCGGGTTCCTCAACTTTTTCAAGTACATCGGGATGTTCTTTACCTTTTTTTCCATCGCCATGGGCTTTTCACTGCACAACACCATCGCCATCCTGGAAGGGCATTTGGGCAAAAAGAGCGAATTCATAAGAACCCCCAAATTCAACATCAACACCCTCAACGACTCCTGGAAAGGCAATATTTACCTCAAGGAAAAGCTGTCACCACATGTGCTTATTGAAGGCCTGCTGATGCTGTATTTTGCCTTTGGGATGTACAGCGCGTTTGTGGTGGGCAAAGAAGGCGACTTCGGTCTCTTCCCGTTTCATTTGATGTTGTTCCTGGGCTTTGGCTATGTGTTTTTTAAATCGCTGAAAATAAAGTCGTGAAAGCACTGCTGCACATCTATCGCATCCCCCTGCTGATGGTGGCAGCCAGCCTGGTGTTTTATTGGTCTTTTGCATACCAACTGGAGCGCAGTGACTTTATCAAGCTGTTCAGCCTGTATGCCGCGCTGTTCTTTTTGTTCTTCAAACTGGTGCAACTCAACGCCGGGAATTTTAAGTTCCTCTTGTGGACGGGCATCGCTCTTAGGGCTGTTTTTATCTTTTCCATACCCAACCTCTCCCAGGACTTTTACCGCTTCTTCTGGGACGGACGCCTGCTGGCACAGGGCATCAATCCGTATCTTTCTACCCCTGATTCCTTCGCTTCGCTCGGAATGACGGGTATCCATCAAGCACAAACACTTATAGACGGCATGGGCACTCTCAACGCGAGCCATTACAGCAACTATCCACCGCTGTCGCAAGGCATCTATGCCCTAGCAGCTTTGCTTCCCGGAAAGAGCATCCTCGGCTCTGTAATCGTGCTGCGGCTTGTCCTCATCGCGGCAGACATCGGGACGGTGTTGTTTGGTAAGAAGCTGTTGGAAAAGCTAAAGCTGCCCGCACACCATATCTTTTGGTTCTTTTTAAACCCGTTTATCATCATCGAACTCACCGGAAACCTGCACTTTGAAGGCGTGATGGTTTTCTTTCTCGTGGGGGCACTCTACTTTCTGGCCACCAAAAAATGGCTGTGGAGTGGCATTTTCCTGGGACTTTCGGTAGCAACCAAGTTGCTCCCTTTGTTGTTTTTGCCGGTATTACTGCCTTATTTTATCGCACAATTCCCCACCAAAGCCGTGGCACTCAAAAAGCTTGTGGTCTATTATATCACCGTGCTCGCAACGGTGTTGGTGTTGTTTGCCCCCTTCCTCTCTGAGGCCTTTCTTCAAAACTTTGGCAAGACCCTCAGCCTGTGGTTTGTCACTTTTGAGTTCAATGCCAGTGTGTATTATCTCATCAGGTGGATGGGTTATGAAACCGTGGGCTGGAACATCATTGGCACGGTGGGCACCATACTGCCGGTCATCACCTTGTTGTTTGTGCTCTACCTCAGCTTATTCAGGAAGGCGGCCTCCATACGGCAACTGGCCGTCCTGATGCTGTGGGGTATGTGTTTTTACCTGCTGCTCTCTACCACCGTTCATCCCTGGTACCTCACCATCCCGCTGGTGCTAAGCCTTTTTACCCGCTACCGCTTTATGCTAGTGTGGAGCTTTATGATTGTTTTGAGTTATACCGCCTACGGCCCCGGCGGTTTTCAGGAAAACCTCTGGCTGGTGGCGTTGGAATATGTTGTGGTACTAGGGTATTTTGTTTGGGAGGTGGGTGTTAAGAAAAGGAATACTGCTTTGGAAGGGTAGCGGTCACGCGATGCCATCGCGCGGTAACGGGGGCTGATCGCTGCCGTGTGATTGTATCAAGTTGCTCTTTAAGCAACTCGATCGCATAGAAGGTTACATAGTTAATCCTTTAAGTTTTCCTCAAATTTTTCAAGTGTAATTTTCTTCCTCCACCACGAATATTCTCCATAAGCAACCTGGTTTTCATAGTCTACCATTAGGTAATCTGTCCAACACACAAAAAAATCATAGTCATTTGCTTTTCCTGTTTGTGAGTCGCTTTCTATAAGTGAAGGTGCTATCAGATAATAATTCCCTATTTCAAAGTTTGAAATATAAGGTCTGCATAGCATACCGTTATCCCCCCAAATTTTTATGCATTCCCTACTTTCAGTCCCTTTGTATTGTTTAATTATTTCAACGTTCATTGAATAGGGCATTTTACCATCATAACCGTAAATTCCATCTTCTAAAAAATCTGAGTATTCTATAACTTTAACCAGGGCCACAAATTCCTGCCCACCCGAAACCGCACTAAAGGAACAGTCTCCTTCACAAGTACAAGAACAAGCGAAAGCTTGTATTGAAAAAAAGAAAATTAAAAGTACTATAAAGTGTTTTTTCATATTTCCAGCTTTTAAAAGGCAACCACAACAAGCGAAGCCATCGCTCACCAATAAATGATTCAATCAGGGTTCCCGATTACTCGAGACAGGCTGTGCCGCCTGCACGAACGTTTAATTATTGGGTGCCGTTTTTTTGCAATACTCCTCAAGTTTAAGAATTAATTTCGTATCCAAATTTGTCGAATCAGAATATTTTATTTTATACTTGTTAATTACAGAAATGGCAACTGAACTATCTTTTTTACAATCATTTAAATAGTCTTTTATAACTTCAATCGAATTGATGCCAGAAAAGGCCTTTTCAAAGGCTTCGTCTTTTAGCCAAAAATATGCGAAGTCAGCATTTAATCCACCCAAAAAATAGTGATTATCATGAATAGAATCTAATTCCATAATCAAGCTCATTATCTCTCTTATCCTTAAATCATCATACAATTTTCTATTATTTATAAAATCACTAACTGTGATTTCAAATTCAGGGTTCCCATCCTCACGGTTTGGCATATTATAATGAAATCTAACATGGTCAAATTTAATGTTATCGATTTTTAAATCTTTTAAGAGGTAAAGGGTTTTT
>JBBDVI010000027.1:0-10338 GCA_040903465.1 Flavobacteriaceae bacterium | reverse complement strand
TTCATCGTGTCATTCCCGTGAAAGCGGGAATCTCGTCAATTAGTTTTCAAATCTTCAAGATAAACAAATTCGCTTTTATTTTCCACCATTTCGTCAATGGAAGTCACTTTCACAGCGGATTTCATTTTTTCTTTTAGTTCTGAAATGATTTCAGGTTTGTCTTTATTTTGCAATTGCTTTTCAGCGAAAAGGGTTCTGCCGATTTCATTATTATGTATATCCATTTCCATTTCAAGCGTAGCATTTGGCGCTAGTTTTTCGTGCATGTCTGTGATTTTCTTCGCCCAGGCAACCGACTTGTCAACAGACTCATTTTTATTGTAAACATTTTTAGCAATCAAAATATTCCAAAGCGCATGTCTGAAGGCATTTGTTTGATTGTTTTTATGGTGTGCTTTTCCAAAAAGGGTATCACACATCTGAACCGTCTTTAAAGTAGCTCGATGTGTCGGAAAAAAATACAGCGGATTAACAACAAAAGTTTTTCCCAGCAAAAAAAGCTGTTTGATGCTTAGACTTTTAATGCGATTCCAGATTGCCATTCACTTTCGATTAGCTTTTATATTCCTTCACAGCATCAATAAATGCACCTGCATTTTCCAATGGAATATTGGGTAAAATCCCGTGTCCTAAATTGACAATGTATTTATCTTTCCCAAATTCATTAATCATTTGGGTGACCATACGTTTTATTTCTGCGGGTGGCGAAAACAAGCGTGATGGGTCAAAATTTCCTTGTAAGGTAATGTTTCCACCGCTTAAATAACGTGCGTTTATTGGAGAACAAGTCCAATCTACTCCCAATGCAGAAGCGCCTGATTTTGCCATTACATTCAATGCAAACCAACAGCCTTTTCCGAAAGCAATTACAGGGGTTTCTCCTTTTAGAGCATCAATAATTTGTTGCATATACTGCCAGGAAAATTCCTGATAATCTGAAGGCGAAAGCATTCCGCCCCAGCTGTCAAACAACTGAACAGCATTCACCCCGGCTTTTACTTTTTCTTTCAGATAGGCAATTGTGGTGTCTGTTATTTTCTGTAACAAAGCGTGTGCTGCCAGCGGTTGTGTAAAACAAAATTCTTTGGCGATATCAAAGTTTTTGGAGCCTTGACCTTGCACACAATAACACAGGATCGTCCATGGCGAACCTGCAAAGCCAATTAACGGGATTTCGTTATTTAATTTTTCCTTGGTCATTTTGATGGCGTCCATCACATAACCAAGCGTTTCCTGAATGTCAGGAACAATCACGTTGTCCACATCTTTCTGGGAACGAATGGGCTTTGGCAACCAGGGACCCACGCCGGGTTTCATTTCAACGTCGATGTTCATTGCTTGTGGGATCACCAGTATATCGCTGAATAAAATAGCGGCATCCATTCCGTAGCGGCGGATGGGCTGTACGGTTATTTCTGATGCAAGCTCAGGCGTTTGACAACGGGTAAAGAAATCATATTTGGCTTTGATCTCCTGAAACTCGGGTAAATATCGTCCGGCCTGACGCATCATCCAAACGGGTGGGCGGTCAACGGTTTCGCCTTTTAGGGCTCTTAGGAAAAGGTCGTTCTTTAACCCATTCCCCGTGAAAGCGGGGATCTTATTTTTATTTGTACTATTTTCCATCGTATTATCTAAATCTCGCAAAGGCGCTAAGGCGCAAAGCTTTTGTTATTTGAGTTTTTTAACCACCTGAACAATCACATTTTCAATCGTGGGTTTTGTGGCAATTTTAATTTTGTCTGTATGTTTTTCAGCTTCTGCGGCGGTGGTGGTACCGATGCAAAATGCCGTGGTGTTATCCAATGTGTTTTCTTTCGTAAAACTTTCCACTCCACTGGGGCTGAAAAACAGTATGCCATCAAAACTACGGTCAAATTTTTTTGGTTTTACAACCGTTTTATATACTTCAACCTCAGTAAAGGCTATATTATTTTCTTGCAGTATTGCTGGGAGTTCATCCCTCCGCAAATTTCCGCAAAAAAAAGTAAAACGTTCATCTGGAAATTTCTTAACAATGATTGCCGCCAATTCTTTTCCGTAATCTGCCTTTATCTTTACAGGATAACCATTTGCTTCCAAAAGCGTTTTGGTTTTTTCGCCCACACAAAAACAATTGTTTATTTGAGCCTTTTTATCTACTAATGCTTTTACAGCATTTTGACTGGTAATAATGGCGTTTTCAATATTTTCTTCCACTCCAAAGTCTACAGTTTCAATACTAATGGAATCATATTCCACCAAACCAATGCCGGCCTGCAGCAACAGATTGCGCTGGGGTTCAGATAGTTTTTTTGTGGACAATACTGTTGGCATATCACACCCCGCACTTGATGCGGGGTCTCGTAATTTCTAGTTCAAAATCTTTTTAATTCTCTCCATCAACTCCTTCCCCCCTTTGGCTAAAAGCTCCTCTGCACATTTTCTTCCCAGACCCTTGCTTTCTTCAACCGCTACCATTTTTTGAACGGAGAATTTTTGTTTTCCGTCAAGGCTTAACAAATTGCCTTCAAAGTGAAGTTTGTTTCCTTCAATTTTCGCCAAAGCACCAATGGGAGCCGTACAGCCACCTTCCAGAACTTTTAGGAATTCGCGCTCGATATGCACACAAATTTCAGTTTCTTTATGGTTGAGTCTGGATAATGCTTCACGAATGTGGGTGTTTTTCTCCATAGCCACAACCAGCATGGCGCCCTGGGCCGGTGCGGGCAGCATCCAGTCGAGAGATTTAAAATCTTTAGGTTTTAAGTTGATGCGTTCCAGTCCTGCTTCGGCAAAGATGGCTCCGTTCCAGTTGTTGTCTTTTAATTTTTGCAGGCGTGTGTTGACATTTCCGCGCAGGTCAACGACCTGATGGCCGGCATATTTGTTTAACCATTGTGCCTTTCGGCGTAAGCTTCCGGAAGCTATGGTTCCCTTTTCTTGATTTAGAAAATCCAGTCCTTTATGTAAGAGAATGTCTTTGTAAGAAGCACGCTCCAATACCGCAGCTTCAACGATACCTTTGGGTAAAGTGGTTGGCACATCTTTCATAGAATGTACGGCAATATCCACTTTGCCGGTAATCATGGCTACATCGAGTGTTTTGGTAAAAATTCCTGTAATACCCATTTCGTAAAGGGGCTGGTCGAGGTTAAGGTCGCCTTCTGATTTTACGGGGACGAGTTGTGTTTTGTAACCCAGATTTTCCAGAGCAGTTTTGACTTTATTAGCTTGCCAAAGAGCGAGTTCACTATCTCTTGTGCCTATTTTAATAATTTCCGCGTACTTGTCTGCCGAAAGTTCACTGAAGGTTGAGGCGGGAATCTCGTCTTTATGAGCTTTATTTGCCAAGATTATTATTTTTCAGAGAAGGTTTCATTTTCTAACAGGAATACTTTTTGAATAAGCTCCAGGGCTTCCTGAGAACTTCCGTTGGCTTCTTTGAGGTGATTGGCAAAATGGGTGGTAATTTTTTGAATGACACGACTGGTGATGATTTCCGCCTGGTATTCATCAAAACCGGTTATTTTTTTCCGTTGGTAATCCAGTTCGGCGTCTTTGATGGTTTTGAGTTTCTTTTTCAAGGCACTGATGGTGGGAGCAAACTTTCGGGTTTCCTGCCACGCATTAAAACCACCTTTTATCTCATCTATAATGATTTCAGCTTGTGGAATGAAAGCCTTTCTTTTTTCCAGAGTGTTATCTGTCACTTGAGAGAGGTAATCCAGGTGAATAAGCTCTACATTCTCAAGTTCCAAAACATCGTCTGCCACATTTTTGGGAATGGAAAGATCCAGAATGAGTAATTTTCTTTTTGGGTAAATCAATTCTTTGGACACAGTGGGGTTTTGTGCGCCGGTGGCGACAATGAGGATGTCGGCTTTTCTGATTTCAGCCTGTAAGTCTGCATAATCCTTTACGTCAAGATTGAATTTGCCGGCAATTTTCTCTGCCTTGTCTTTTGTTCTGTTGATAAGGGTGATGTGCGGATTTTTTGTATGCTTGATTAAGTTTTCACAGGTGTTTCTACCAATTTTTCCCGTTCCGAAAAGCAGGATATTTTTATCGGCCACCTTTTCTACATTGTTCAAAATATATTGTACTGAAGCAAAACTCACCGAGGTGGCACCGGAAGAAAGCTCGGTTTCATTTTTAATGCGTTTGCTTGCCTGGATCACACAATTGAGCAGGCGCTCAAGATAAGGATTTGCGAGACCGTGTTTTTTTGAACGTTTGAAAGCTCCTTTAAGCTGGCTGATAATTTCAAAATCACCCAGAATCTGACTGTCCAATCCTGTACCCACCTGAAACAGATAAGAAACAGCTTCTTTGTTTTTGTAAACATAGGCCACTTTTTCAAATTCTTCTGCAGTGCCGTTTGTGTTGTCACAAAGCAATTTTATAAGCTGATATGGATGGGCGGCAAAGCCATACAACTCGGTACGGTTGCAGGTTGAGGTAATCAAAAGACCCTCAATCCCTTCTTTTTTGGCTTGTAATAACAACGCCTCTTTTGAAGCATCATCAAGACTAAATTTACCTCTCACTTCGGCATCAGCTTTTTTATAGCTCAATCCCACTGCATAAAAGGAAGTATGTTTAAAATTTGTCTCTTGAATCATGAATTGATTATAGTAATAGCTGTGCAAAAATAGCACAAGCAAAAGATAAAAAACAACGCTGAAAGTACTTTTTATAACGCTGTGAGTTAAAAATGTCCAAATTTGCACGAAACAATGATATTTGTCATATTTTTGCAGTTAATAAAGGGGTTTTGAAGAGTCTTCTTTAGAACGTTTCTAAATAAACCCATAAATTTTACTATTATGGAAACCGAAAAAAATGTCGCTAAAGGTTCACTGCAAACCATCACCCTGGAAGATGGATTTTTGATTCTTTATTTGCAAAACGAAACTTCTGAAAAACAGCAGATTGAAAAGCAAATTGACAGCAATATGATCCAGTTTCACTTTTGTGTAAAGGGTGATGCTGTTTTTTTGTTTAATCAAGGACGTTATACCTTGCCGCTTGTAGATGAGCAATCATTGCTGTTGTATAACCCGCAGCGCGAATTGCCTGTAAATATTATGGTTTCGCCAAAATCGTGGGTGGTATCTATTCTTGTTTCGATAAAAAAATTCCACACGCTTTTTTCACAGGAGGCGTCTTATGTTGATTTTCTGAAAGAAGACAACCGCGAAAAGAAATACTATCAGGACGGCGCCATCTCTCCTTCAATGGCCGTGGTGCTTAGCCAGATCCTTAATTTCAACCTGCACCATTCCGTAAAGCCCATTTACCTGAAAGGAAAAGTATATGAGCTCATCGCCCTCTATTTCAACCACCCTGATGAAGTGGATGTGGAACAGTGCCCCTTTCTGGTAGATGAAGAGAACGTCAGGAAAATTAGAAAGGCCAAAGAAATCATCATTAAAAATATGGCTGAACCACCCGGTTTGCAGGAACTGGCAGATGAAATAGGGCTTTCGATGAAAAAACTGAAAGAAGGTTTTAAGGAAGTGTATGGAGATACTGTTTTCGGGTTTTTGTTTGATTATAAAATGGAATATGCGCGCAAACTTCTGGAGACGGGTTCGCATAATGTGAACGAAGTGGGTCATAAAGTGGGCTACAGCACTTCGAGTCATTTTATTGCTGCTTTTAAGAAGAAGTTTGGGACTACCCCAAAAAAATACTTGATGAACCTGCCGGCGGCAACCTAGCATCAAAATTGCTGATAAAACTATATGTGAAATCTGCAGTCAATCAGTAAATGAAGCATTAATAAAATTGTATTTTTGTGTTCGAAAAAGAAAAAAATGAGAAAAAAAGGAGCACTTCTGGTTAATTTGGGTTCGCCTGACAGCACTGACCCCAAAGACGTAAAAAAATACCTCGACGAGTTTTTAATGGATCCCCGTGTGATCGATGTGCCTTATTGGTTAAGGTCTTTTATAGTGAGAGGGATTGTTCTCAACACCCGGCCCAAAAAATCGGCTGAGGCTTACAGTAAAATCTGGTGGGAAGAAGGTTCACCGCTTATTGTGCTTTCAGAACGCTTGCGCGAAAAGGTGGACAACCACACCGGGATTCCGGTTGCTTTAGCGATGCGCTACGGCAGTATGACCATCAAAAATGGGCTTCAGGAATTAAAAGATAAAGGGGTTACTGAAGTGTTAATCGTTCCGTTGTACCCACAATTTGCAATGGCCACAACAGAAACTATTATGGTTTTGGCAGAGGAATTGCGACAGGAATTTTTCCCGGAAATGACCTTTGATTCGCTTCCAGCGTTTTACAACAAACCCGAATACATCGAAGTCCTTTCCAAAAGCATTGCCGAAAAACTGGATGGGCTCGATTATGAGCATCTGCTTTTCAGTTACCATGGCGTTCCTGAACGGCATATCAAAAAGAGGGATATTACCAAATCCCATTGTAAAATTGATGGACAATGCTGTGTGACACACTCTCCGGCACATCAGTTTTGTTACCGTCACCAGTGTTTTGAAGTCACAAGATTGGCGGGGGAAAAGCTGGGTCTTAAACCGGGAACATTCTCCACTTCGTTTCAATCAAGACTAGGTTTTGACCCGTGGTTACAGCCTTATACAGACAGGACCATTGAAAAACTGGGGCTTTCAGGCACTAAAAAAATGGCGATTGTCACGCCTGCTTTTGTAAGTGATTGCCTGGAAACACTGGAGGAAATTGCGATGGAAGGAGAAGAAATATTTCACGAAGTGGGCGGAAAGGAATTTACAACCATACCCTGCCTGAACGACCGTGATGACTGGGTGCGGGTCTTAAGCGGCTGGATAGACCGCTGGGCTATTGTGGAAACAGAAACGGCAATTGCTTGATGAAAACACCCCGCTCAAAGGAACTTGGCTCAGAGTCTATAGGAAAACTTCTTATCAAACAGTCTGTACCTGCATCAATCGGGATTTTAGTGATGTCTCTAAACATTCTGGTGGACACTATTTTTGTGGGTAATTGGATTGGTTCCATAGCGATTGCCGCCATTAATGTGGTGTTGCCTGTTTCTTTTTTTATCGCGGCACTGGGGATGTCTATCGGTATTGGAGGGTCTTCTATCATTTCAAGGGCATTGGGAGCAAACGATAATCACAAAGCCCTGAAAACCTTTGGCAACCAGATTACCATTACGATTTTAGTGACCTCTGTTTTGGTTGGTTTTGGCCTATACTATATCAATGATTTGATCCCCGCTTTTGGCGGAAAGGGCGAAATTTTTGAGCCTGCAAAAATTTATTACCGCATCGTGCTTTATGGCGTCCCGCTGCTTGCGCTTTGTATGATGGGAAATACCGTCATCAGGGCAGAAGGTAAGCCCAGATTTGCCATGAATGCCATGATCATCCCGTCTGTGAGTAATTTGATTCTCGATTACATTCTCATTTATGTGTTTGATATGGGTATGGCCGGTGCGGCCTGGGCGACCACGATTTCTTATGCGATGTGCTTTGCTTATGTGCTTTGGTTTTTCCTTTCTAAAAATTCAGAATTAAAAATTGATATCTCTCATTTTGGGATCGATCTTCCCATTGTCAAGGAAATAGCTTCTTTGGGCTTTGTAACCCTTTCGCGCCAAGCGGTAGTAAGCATTACCTATCTGATCATGAACAATATTTTGTTTGATCTGGGCGGCGAATCTTCTGTGGCGGTCTATGCCATTATTGGAAGAATGCTGATGTTTGCTTTGTTCCCGGTTCTTGGAGTCACACAAGGATTTTTGCCTATCGCAGGGTATAATTATGGTGCTCAAAATCACGCACGGGTTAGGGAGACAATCAATAAGGCGATTTTATATGCATCTTTTGTTGCAATATTTGTCTTTGCGTTTATAATGTTTTTTGCTGAGGAGATTGTAAGCGTCTTTACTGATGATGTTATGGTGCTTTCTGATACCCCGTCAGCTATGCGATGGGTTTTTGCCGCCATACCCATTATCTCGGTACAACTCATAGGTGCGGCCTATTTTCAGGCCATTGGCAAAGCGGTTCCGGCACTGTTACTGACCCTCACGCGGCAGGGTTTTTTCTTTATTCCGCTGGTGCTGATCCTTCCTTTGTATTATGGCGAACTAGGCGTCTGGATTGCGTTTCCCATAGCAGATATTCTTTCAACACTCGTAACGGCCTATTTCCTGAACAGGGAAATAAGATTAAATTTAAAACCGCAAAGGAATGCTTAAGATTTTGTACTTTTAACAAGACATAACGAGCAGTTTTTATGGATTTTTACAATTACGCCAAAGCACTTCACCTCATTTTTGTGATCACTTGGTTTGCGGGTCTTTTTTATGTAGTCAGGTTGTTTGTTTACCAGATAGAAGCTTTTCACAAACCCTCTCCTGATAGGGAGATTTTAGGGAAACAATTAAAAATCATGACACGCCGGCTTTGGTATATCATTACCTGGCCTTCTATGATTTTAGCCCTTGGTTTTGGAATATTGATGCTTTCAGAACGCCTGTTTTTTATTACAGACGGCTGGATGCAGATAAAACTGGGTTTTGTGGTTTTTCTGATTGTCTATCATTTTATTTGCCATAAATATTTTAAACAACTACAAAACGATGTGGTGAAACACAGTTCAAATTATATGCGCTTGTTTAATGAAGGAGCCACCATTGTTCTGTTTGCCGTGGTTTTTATCGTAAACTTTAAATACACTATGGACTGGATATATGGCCTGGTGGGATTGGTGCTTTTTTCAGTGTTAATTATGCTTGGCTTTAAATTTTACAAACGCATCAGGGAAAAAAGCAAGGAATGACAATGGTGTGGTTATTGCTGGAACTACTTTAAAGTATATGTTTAAAAGAACAACTTCATTACGCACAAAAATATTCCTCTCCATGATCTTTTTGGTGCTGGGCGCGTCCATTCTTATTGCGACCTTGACTATTTACCAGTATAGTGAAGATGCTTTACAATATCATACAGAACGTCTTGAACGCAAGGAAGATCAGGTGAGAGCCAGTATTAATTATGAATTGAGAAAAACTTCTTTTGAGGTCATTACTGAAAATCTTCCGGTGATATTTAGGGATAAAATCTATGAAATTCAGGATATACACAATATGGAAGTGGCACTTTTTGACCTTGAAGGAAACCTTCTGAAAACCTCAAAAGCCTCTTTTTATGAAACACCCACAGATACCATAACCCGTGGGATTTTGGAAGAATTGAAAACATCTTCAGAAAAAAAGTATGTTAGGCGTTTTAAAGAGGACGGACAACGATACCGCTCTTCCTATACTTATATTACTGACAATTATTTTAAGCCCATTGCAATTCTCAATTTACCCTATATAGAAGAAGATGATTCCATTAACAGGGAGCTTAAAGATTTCCTGATACGCCTTGCTGAAGTCTATTTTATAATGATGATCATCGCCATTATTCTCGCTTATTTTTTATCAAAACACATCACCAAGTCACTCAATGCCATCAGTGAAAAAATAAAGGAAACCAGGCTCGACAAAGCCAATAAGAGAATACAGATCAATAATGTGAGTGAAGAGATTTCAACAGTTGTAAGCGCTTATAACAATATGATTGATGAATTGGAACTAAGCGCCACGGCACTGGCAGTTAATGAAAGGGAATCTGCCTGGCGTGAAATGGCAAAACAAGTGGCACACGAGATTAAAAACCCGTTGACACCCATGAGACTTACTGTTCAGAGTTTTGAGCGCAAATTTGATAAAAACGACCCTGATATTGAAGGTAAAATAAAAGAGTTTACCAGGTCTATGATACAACAGATTGACACGATGAGTTCTATAGCATCAGCCTTTTCCACATATGCAAATATGCCGGCACAAAAGGATGAGACCTTGAATATGGTTAAAATCGTTAAATTGGCTCTGGATATTTTTAATGAAGATTTCATCCATTTTGTTTCTGAAGAAAAAGAAATCACCGTAAAGTTAGACAGGACCCAGCTTATAAGAGTCGTGACCAATCTTGTTAAAAATGCCATACAATCAGTTTCAGAGAAGGCTGATCCGTGGGTCGAAGTGCGTGTTTATTCAGAAAATGAACTCGCTGTAATTGAGGTGGTAGATAATGGCGTTGGTATTCCCGAAGAAAATAAATTGCGGGTTTTTGAACCTAAATTTACAACTAAAAGCAGTGGTATGGGACTGGGACTTGCGATGGTCAAAAATATTATTGAAAACTATAATGGAAATATCTCTCTGGAATCTGAACTCCATAAAGGTTCTGTATTTAAAGTAGTTTTTCCTAAATTTAATCCTTCAAATAATTAAAAAAACAGTTCTATGGATTTTGAAAATATTCTTGTAAAAACCGAAAACAACAT